>DATHVW010000131.1:0-25995 GCA_035461085.1 Longimicrobiales bacterium
ATCTCCTGTCGTCAGCGGCAGCCGTGCCGCGTCCTCGAACCGCGCACGGTTGCTGCCCTTGTATGCCCACCAGGTCCAGCCGACGAAGCATGCGACGAACAGCACCGTCATCGCGCCCATGATCCAGGCGTTCTGCACGTAGCCTGCTGCATCGCGGTATACCGGGTTCATGAGCCGCCCTCCGCCGTCGACGTGGGCGCAGCGGCGGTCGTGCCTTCCGCCGCCTCGAGTGCACGCCGGCCGTCCTGACCGAGCCGCTGCAGATACGCGATCAGTGCGATGATCTCGCGGTCCGGTTCGGTATCGATCTGCGCGGCCGCGAGACTCCTCATGATTGATGCTGCCTGCGCGTTCATGTGCCGGGCCACCTGCTCCACGGTCGCGTTGTCGTACGGCACGCCGAGGCGGCGCAGCGCGACGAGGGACGCCGTCACGTCGCGCGGATCGACGCGGCGCTCGAGCAGGAAGGCGTACGGCGGCATGATGCTGCCCGGCGACGTGCTGCGCGGATCACGCATGTGCTCGTAATGCCACGCGTCCGGGTACTTCCCGCCGACGCGCTGGAGGTCGGGCCCGATCCGGCGCGAGCCGAGCAGGAACGGCCGCTCGTAGACGAGCTCGCCCGCGCGCGTCCACTCCCCGTACCGCTGCAGCTCCGCGCGCATCGGCCGGATCATCTGCGAGTGGCAGACATAGCAGCCCTCGCGGATGTAGATGTCGCGGCCTGCCAGCTCCAGCGGTGTGAACGGTGTCACGCCGGCCAGCGGCTGCGGTCCCGTCTTCACGGAGAACATGGGTACGATCTCGACGATGCCGCCGATCGAGATGACGACCGTCGTGAGCACGGCGAACAGGCCGATGCGGCCCTCGAGCAGACGGCGGTGCCAGTGCTCCTTCGCTGGCTGATGACCGCCCGTCGCGTGCGCATCCTCCGGCGTGCGATCCTGCGGCGTGTGCCGATCTTCCGACATGACGCTCCTCCTCAGGCCGCGGCCGGTGTGGGTGCCGACAGATGGTCACGCCGTGCCGCGCGCACCGTCAGGACGAAGTTGATCGCCATCATGATCGCGCCGGTCAGGTACATCGTGCCTCCCGCGACACGCAGCCAGTAGAACGGCTCCAGCTGCATCACGATCTCCGTGAAGTTCGGATACTTGAGCTGACCGGCGCCATCCACGCCGCGCCACATCAGGCCTTCCATCAGTCCGGCCGCCCACATCGACACCGTGTAGAGCACGATGCCGGACGTCGCCAGCCAGAAGTGCGTCGTCGCCCAGCCCGGTCGTGCGAGCGGCCGGTTCCACAGGCGCGGCGCGAGCCAGTACAGGACCGCGAACGAGATCATGCCCACCCAGCCGAGTGCGCCGCTGTGCACGTGACCGACCACCCAGTTCGTGAAGTGGGCGAGACCGTTGACCGCGCGGATCGACATCATCGGGCCCTCGAACGTGCTCATGCCGTAGAAGCTCACGGCGACCACCATGAGCTTCAGGATGGGATCCGTGCGCACGCGGTCCCACGCGCCGCGCAGCGTCAGCAGCCCGTTCAGCATGCCGCCCCACGACGGCGCGAGCAGCATGATGCTGAACACCATGCCGAGCGTCTGCGCCCACTCCGGCAGAGCGGAGTACAGCAGGTGGTGCGGGCCCGCCCAGATGTAGAGGAACACGAGCGCCCAGAAGTGCACGATCGAGAGGCGATAGCTGTAGACCGGCCGCTCCGCCGCACGCGGCAGGAAGTAGTACATGAGGCCGAGCAGCGGCGTCGTCAGGAAGAAGCCCACCGCATTGTGGCCGTACCACCACTGCACCAGGCCGTCGGTCATGCCCGCGAATACCGGATAGGAGCGGCCGATCGTTGCCGGTATGGCGAGGCTGTTCACGATGTGGAGCACGGGGATCGTGATCACGAACGAGATGTAGAACCAGATCGCGACATACAGGTGCTCGACCTTCCGGCGCACGATCGTACCGAAGAAGTTGATCGCGAAGAGCACCCACACCACCGTGATGAGCACGTCGAGCGGCCAGATCAGCTCGGCGTATTCCTTCGACTGCGTCATGCCGAGCGGCAGCGTGACCGCCGCACCGACGATGATCGCCTGCCAGCCCCAGAAGTGCAGCTTCGAGAGCGTGTCGTTGAACATCCGCGTCTTCAGCAGGCGCTGCAGCGAGTAGTAGATGCCCGTGAAGCAGATGTTGCCCGTGAACGCAAACACCACCGCGTTGGTGTGCAGCGGACGCAGCCGGCCGAACGTCGTGTACGGCGAGTTGAGATTGGCCGGCCACCACGCCAGCTGCAGCGCGATGATCACGCCGACCAGCATTCCCACCAGCGCCCATACGACAGTGGCAATGAAAAAGAGGCGCACGATGTCGTCATCGTACGCCGGGCTCACTGATGCCGGCACGCCCGACCGTTTCATGCGCGGCAGCGTCGCCACGCCTCCACCCGAAGATGAGAATGGGAGGGAACCGGAGCTTCCCCCCATCAGCGGCTGGGCACCGCTCCCACTCCCGGCCCCACTCCCACGCTCATCCCGTTTCGAATCAGCCACGGTACGCGTCTCCTCCTGCATCGGGTTCGACTCGCGCGCGGGGCGCGCGAACAGCGGAAATAGCCGGGTTTCGGGGTGCGGCTACAAGCGGGAATCGCCCGTATCGCGCGTAGGGAATTGCCCTACACGGACCGGGGGACCTTCCTGATTGAGAAGCGGCGATGGGGTGTGCGAACGTCGTTCATGCAGATCATCGTCGCCGCCGCCCTGGCCGGCTTGCTCGCGACGCCGCATTGCGCGGCCATGTGCGGCGGCTTTGCCACGCTGTGCGCCCGGCCCCGGAGCGGGCTCGCCGGCTGGCACATCGGGCGCCTCGCGACGTACGGCGCGCTCGGCGCGATTGCGGGGAGCGTCGGCGGCCTGATCCCCGGTCCCGCCTGGCTGCCCGCAGCGCTGGCGACCGCGCTCCTGGTATGGTTCGCGGCGGCACTCGCCGGCCTCGTGCCGCAGCCAGCGCTTCGCATACCCGGCCTGTCGCGTGCCGCCCAGCTCGTCGCGCGCCGTGATGCCGTCGCCGCGCGCGTAGTGTTCGGATCGCTCACCGGCCTGCTCCCCTGCGGCATGGTGTACGCCGCGCTCGGCATGGCCGTCGCCGCCGGCGGCGCGCCCACGGGCGCCGGTGTCATGCTCGCGTTCGGCGCCGCCACCATCCCCGGCCTGACGGTCCTGTCGATCGGTCTGCAGAGGATCGCGCTGAAGAGCCTCTGGACGCGCCGCGCCGTCGCCCTCCTGATCCTGATCCTCGGCCTCTGGTCCGTGAGCATGCGTGCCACGGCCCATGGACCGGCCGCACAGCCTATGGAGACACACCAGTCGCACTAGTGCACCCGGCCACCGCCCGGTCGGGCCGCGGTCGGGCACACCCTCGCGCCCGCCGCCGGTCAGCGGCACCTGACCCTGCGCGCACCTTGCGTTAGATTCGACGCGCGATGACAAGAAGAACCGGCACCGCAGACCTCCCGCTCCACACCGGCCGCGCCCCTGCCTGGCTGTTCGACCGCATGAAGCAGCTCGCCCCCGCGATCATCGAAGCGATCGTCGTCGACCGGGGCCCTGCGGCCGTACTCGAGCGCCTCTCCGATCCGCACTGGTTCCAGGCCTTCGGCTGTGTGCTCGGCTTCGACTGGCATTCGAGCGGGGTCACGACCACGGTCTGCGGCGCGCTGAAGGAAGGTCTCGCCGGCCGCGAGGCGGATACCGGCATCCACGTCGCCGGCGGCAAGGGGAAGACGTCGCGCAGGACACCCCAGGAGCTGGTTGCGATCGGCGCGCGCACCGGCCTCGATGGCAACCGGCTGGCCTACACGAGCCGGATGACGGCAAAGGTGGACAGCGCGGCGGTGCAGGACGGCTTCGACCTGTACCATCACTCGTTCTTCGTCGCGAGCTCGGGCGAGTGGGCCGTGGTGCAGCAGGGCATGCGCGACCGCGACGGCTCGGCGCGACGCTACCACTGGCTCGGCAGCCGCACCGCGGATCTCGTGAACGAGCCGCATGCCGCGGTCGCGTCGGATGTGAAGAGTGAGTCCGTGCTGAACCTGGTCGCCGCCGAATCGAGCGCGACGCGCGACGCATCCACGCGATTCGCAGCGGAGGATCCGCAGCATACCGCGAAGGAGATTGCGCGCGCGATCACGCTCGAGCTGCCGCGCCGTCACTGGGTGGACATCGAGCGCGACATCAACCCGCGTCGTCTGAAGACCGTATTGCTCAGCACGTGGGAGACCGCCCCGGCTGATTTCGAGACGCTGCTCGCCGTGAAGGGCGTCGGTCCCGCGACACTGCGCGCGCTCGCGCTCATCTCGGAGCTGCTGTACGGCGCGCCCGCGAGCACTCGCGACCCTGCCCGCTACAGCTTTGCGCACGGCGGCAAGGACGGGTTTCCCTTCCCCGTCGATCGCAGGACGTACGACGGCTCGATCGATTTCCTGAGGGATGCGCTCGGTCGCGCCCGTATCGGCAGCAGCGACCGGCTGCATGCCCTGAAGCGGCTCGCACAGTGGCAGGCGGAGAAAGCGGGCTAGCTGCGCATGCGGTCGTCGCCAGTCGCGTGCGGCAGCCGCGCGCGGCGAACGCCGGCTAGCTGCGCTTCCGGTCGCGCCAGTCGCTCGCGGCGGGCGACCACGTCTGCGGCGGACGGCCACCCAGCTCCGCGGCGGGCGGCGGCGCGGCCGCCTGCACGATCGCCGCGCGACGCAGTGACTCCTCGACGACGGGCGCCTCGCCGATCTCCAGCCACAGCTCCGCACGGCACTGCGCGCACGTGATGGTGTGCGGGATGTAGAGCACGGTGCCGCGCTTCAGCTCGAGCGCGCTCTCGCAGCGCGGACACGTACCGCGCAGATGCACGACTTCCCATTCCGCTACCCACGCGCGGCGCGTGAAGTACAGTCCGAGCAGGAACACGACGGCTGCGGGTTCGAGGTGCGGCGGGATCAGGAACCCGAGCGGCGTCGCCACGCACACGCCCGCGAATGTGAGGAGCGTCCGCATGGCGCGCTCGGAGCGCGTTCTGTGGAATGCGGCCAGATCCGCAGCCGTCGCATAGACGCCCGTGCTGCCGATCCGCGCCGGAACCTGCTCCGCACCGTCAGGAATGGTCATCGTCCTCGTTTCACGTTCCGATGCTGCCGGGCAGCCGCCGCAGGCGCAGCGTATACTTAATTGCGAGTCATGCGCCGTCGTCAATGGGGCGGTGGCTCGGCCCGCAGGGCCCCTGAGCGTGCCGCTGGCCTGCGCCCTGCGTGCACACGGGGCCTCAGTCCTTTGAACGACCGACAGGAGACGACATGAGACGACTCGGGGTGTTGATGGCAGTGGCCATCGCGGGCTTCGCGGCCTGCGAGCCGGCGGACACCGCGCCGGAGCCAGCCGTGCGCGACACGACGGCAGCGGTGCCGGACCGGCCGGCCGCGGAGGAGCGGATCGAGGTGCAGCTGATGGATTCGACGGGCCAGCAGGTCGGCGTGTCCCACCTGTCGCAGCAGGGTGACGGGGTCGAGGTGCACATCCGCGTCTCGAACCTGGAGCCGGGCAGCGAGCACGGCGTCCACTTCCACGAAAACGGAACGTGCGAGCCGCCGACGTTCGAGTCGGCGGGCGGTCACTTCAACCCGACCGGCATGCAGCACGGCCTCGAGAACCCCCGCGGTCCGCACGTGGGCGACATGCCGAACATCCGCGCTGGCGAGGACGGCGTCGCCGACACGACGTTCGTGAAGCCGAACACGCTGCTGCGCGGCGATTCGACCTCGCTGCAGCGGTCTGGCGGCATCTCGCTGGTCGTGCATGCGGACCCGGACGACATGCGCACCGACCCGTCCGGCAACTCCGGCTCGCGCATCGCGTGCGGCGTGGTCAGGGTGCAGTAGCAGGTCAGCCGGCGCGAGCCTGCGGCCGGCGCACCGCCCGCCGCAGGCTGCCCGGACCACTTTACCAGCCTTCCCGCTCGCGCAGTGCCGTGATGTGCGCGACGTGATGACGGCCGTGCCACGAGTACAGCTCGATGAGCACGGCCATTGTCATCAGTCCGTTATCCGGGTGGATCAGCCGCCGCGCATAATCGGCCTCGCTCATGCCGCGCAGCACACCCAGCCAGCGCGCGTGCAGTGCGTCGAGCAGGTCGAGCGATACATCGATCGGCCCGAGCCGCGGGAACGTCAGGTTGGCCCACGCCTTCTCATCGTACGGCCGGATCGTCGGCTCCGTCTCCGTCAGCGCCAGGCACGTGCGGACGTACGCATTCACGTGGCTGTCCGGCACGTGATGCACCAGCTGCCGAACGGTCCACCCGCCGTCGCGGTACGGCGTGTCCAGTTGCGCATCGCTCAGACCGGCCACCGCTTCACGCAGCCGGGCCGGAGCCTCTTCGATGGTCCTCAGCCAATCGCGCCGGTCGGCCGGCTCCGGCTCGGCTGTCGGTTTGAATCGGCCGATCGGGTAGCGCAGGTCGTCGCTCATCGTTCTCCCGTGATGGTGGTGCCGCTCGAGTGGCGGCATCCGGCAATCTGACAGGGGGGAAACCCGCCCACAACGCCCCGGCGCTGGTAGCGACCAGCAGCGCCCCACACCCGCGCGCGTGCCCGCGTGCGCGCCCGAGGAATTGGCGGCTCGGCACAACAGGATGCCCGCTGGCATCATGGAAACGGCGCGCAGGCGACCGTCGCGAAACTTGACGTGAACGGTCTCCCGGAGCGATCCTGCCTCCATGAAGTTCCTCATTCGTCTCGTCCTCGCCGCGGCCGCGCTCTGGGCCACCGTGTACCTCGTGCCGGGAATCACGTACGACGGCCCGCTGCTCCATCTGCTCATCGTCGCGATCGTCTTCGGACTCGTCAACGCCCTCATCCGGCCGCTCCTCGTCGCGCTCACCTGCCCGCTGATCGTCCTGACGCTCGGCCTGTTCGCCCTGGTGCTCAACGGGCTCATGCTGTGTCTCACCAGCGCACTTTCGGGCGCGCTCGGCATCGGCTTCCACATCAGCGGCTTCGTCCCCGCTTTCATCGGCGGACTCGTGTTCGGCATCGTCAGCGCGATACTGAACATCTTCGTGAGCGACGACGACTGATCGGCAGGACGCCCGCGCAGAACCCGGCCCGCCCGTTCCATCACGTCGCGTATGTCCGTATCCCGTCACAATTTCGTGTCTGGCGCGTTCCGTTTTGGGTAATTTGTCAGTGCCGACCGACGGCGACCCCGCACCCGCGTCGTTCGTCTCGAGGGGCGGCCTGCCTGCAACAAGTCCGTTGCTGTAACGACAATCCGGACTTACTGTCACCCTCTCGCCCAGGGCGGGATTATCTCGTACACGGACCGTGTCGTATTTCCACGTTTCAGGAGTGTGCTCATGTCCCGACGAGGACCCATCATCCAGCTCGCAAGCGTGCTGGGCTTCCTGCTGTGTACCGGGCAACTGGCTGCGCAGCAATCGTATACGATCACCGGCCGCGTCATTGCCGCCGGCTCGAACACCGCCATACAGGGCGCACAGGTGTCCCTGCGGGGAACGGGCGGCGGCGCGCTCACAGGCAATACCGGTCTCTACTCGTTCCAGGTGAACACGGCGCCCGGACAGTACACTGTCGAGGTGGCGTTCATCGGCCGCGAGACCGTTACGCAGGCGGTCGAGCTCGGCTCGGAGACGACGGTTCGTGTCCCGGACATCGAGCTTGCGGAGCGCGCACTCGCGCTGGACGCGGTGATCGTGACCGGAACCGCTGCGCCGACGGCGCGGCGCGCGATCGGCAACGCCGTCTCGTCGGTGAGTGCGCGCCAGCTGGCTTCGACGCCGGCCACCACGATCGACCAGGCCCTCCAGGGCCGCGTTTCGGGCGCCGTGATCACGAGCAATACGGGCACACCCGGCGGCGGCGTATCGGTCCGCCTGCGCGGCACCAGCTCGATCACGGGCGGTGCGGAGCCGCTGTACATCATTGACGGCGTGATCATCGACAACAACGCCGATCAGCAGCTCAACATCGGCTACCGTTCGAACTCGTCGAACCGCCTGGCGGACCTGGACCCCAACGACATCGAGCGCATCGAGATCCTGAAGGGTGCCGCTGCGGCGGCGTTGTACGGATCGAGGGCGAACAACGGCGTTGTGCAGATCTTCACGCGCCGCGGCCGCCTGGGCGATCCGGAGATCACGGTGAGCAGCCGGTTCGGGCGCTCGGAGCTCGAGCGCGAGATCCCGTTCGCCATGACACCTGTCGACATCAACGGCAACGCGGTTCAGCGCTTCGACCACCAGGATGTGATCTTCCGTGACGGCTCGCAGATGGAGCACCACGTGTCGCTCGCGGGCGGCGGCGGTGAGACCCGCTACTACCTGGCCGGGGGATACACGGAGGACAACGGCATCATGATCGGCGCCGCGCACAACAAGCTCAACGCGCGCATGAACGTCGATCAGGGGCTCGGCAACTTCCAGCTGTCAGCTGGCGCCAACTACATCCGTTCGAACAGCGATCTCGTGATCAATGGCGAGCAGGGTGAGGGTGGTCTGCTGACGCAGATCGTGTTCACACCGACGACCACGGACCTGACAGCGCGCAACCCGGAGACGGGTCAGCTGCTGAATCCGGGCGGCGTCGGAGCCAATCCGCTCGAAGTAGTGGAACTGTGGGATGTCGGCCAGACGGTCAACCGCTTCATCGGCTCGCTCCAGGGCCGCTGGACGCCGATCACGAGCCTGAACTTCGAGTACCGGCTGGGCTACGACAATTACCAGATGGAGACGTCGCAGTTCATCCCGCGCGGCACGACGACGGCCGCGACCGGGCGGGCCGTTTCGCTCAATCGCTACAGCACGCTGCTGAACAACGACGTGCTCGGCAGCGTACAGTGGGGCCTCGGCGACGCCGTATCGCTGACGACGTCGGGCGGTATGAACCACACGTACCTGTGGACGCAGAACCTGAACGCGCGGGCCACGGATCTGGCCCCGGTCACGGAGCTGGTGAGCGGTGCGGTGATGACCGCGTCACAGGGACAGGTCGAGACGACGACGCTCGGATTCTTCGGTCAGCAGCAGATCGGTTGGGCCGACCGGGTCTTCCTGACCGGCGCCCTGCGCATGGACGCATCATCGACGTTCGGTGCGGACGAGCGCTGGCAGATGTACCCGAAGGTGAGCGGTTCGTGGGTGCTGTCGGATGAGCCGTTCATGGAGAGCGTCCGCGGCGACTGGCTGACGCAGCTGCGTCTGCGCGGCGCACTCGGCTACGCCGGCAACCAGCCGCCCCTCGGCTCTGCCTACTCGCGCTTCTCGCGCTACGGCACGACGATCAGCGTGGACCGCATCGGCCTGGTCCCGCTCGCGCAGGCGGGCAACCCGGAGCTCCGGCCGGAGCGGCAGCGTGAGTACGAGGTGGGCTTCGACGTCTCGACGTTCAGCGATCGCGCATCGCTCGCGTTCACTTACTACAACCAGTACACGAAGGACCTGCTGCTGTCGCGTCCGTTCGCACCGAGCACGGGTGTCGGCTCGGTTCTGGACAACGTCGGCGAGCTCAGTAACAAGGGCATCGAGTTCCAGCTCAACACCGTGAATATGCAGCGCGGCCGTTTCGGCTGGACGTCTGCACTGATCTACTCGAAGAACGAGAACCGCATCGAGAAGCTCGAGGGCGACCCCTACTTCGTCGGTTACGGCAACCGCATCGAGGAAGGCCTGCCGCTCGGCATGCTGTACATGACCGGCTTCCGCCGCGACGAGTCGACGGGTGAGATCCTCAGCGATAGTCTCGGTCCCCTGGCCAGCACGTCGCGCGTCATTGTCGGCAATCCGTGGCCGGAATGGACCGGCTCCCTTTCGAACGAGTTCACGTTCGGCAGCAACTGGTCCGCATCGTTCCTGCTCGACGGCCAGTTCGGCCACGAGCTGTGGAACCAGACGCGCCGCATTCAGGACATCTTCGGCGCCGGCCCCCTGTACGACCAGCTGCTGCGCGGCGAGATCACCCAGCCTGAGCGCGCGCGCTATCAGAGCATCTGGGAGAATTACGTCGAGGACGCGAGCTTCGTGAAGCTGCGCCAGCTCGCACTGCGCTATTCCACCAGCGGCGACTGGCTGGGTGCCATCGGCGCGAGCGGCATGCAGATAGAGATCCTCGGCCGCAACCTGAAGACGTGGACCGATTACTCCGGCTATGACCCGGAGATCAACATGTTCGGCCTGAGCACGGTCGAGCGTGGTGTCGATTTCGCCGTTTACCCGAACGCACGCATGTATACGCTCGGCGTGCGGCTCACCTACTGATAGCGACCGGAGAAATATAGATGATGATGAGTCGCACAAGGATCTGCGCGGTCGCGACGCTGCTGGTATCGACCGCCGCATGCGATCTGGACCTCCAGGATCCGAACATTCCTACGGAGGAAGCGGTGATCAGCTCGCCCGCCACGCTCGCGCAGGTGGTGCTCGGGCTGCAGGCGGAATACTCGAACCAGCTGGCCGACCCCGTCATCACCACGGGCATGGTCACGAACGAGCTGGGCGCGAAGAGCGCGACTTTCGAGAGCTACCGTGTATTTGATACGGGCAGCCAGCCGGCCACGAACGATTTCGGCTTTTCGACCGGTACGTGGGCGGGCCAGTACCGTGTGATCCGCATAGCCGATGTGGTGATCGACAACGCTGCCAACGTGGGCTTCGGACCGGGCACGGTCAGCGGCATCCTCGCCATCGGCAAGCTGTACAAGGCCATGGCGCTCGGCAACCTGATTCAGATCTACGAGCAGATCCCGATCGACGTGAGCCCCACCAACCGGTCGCCGACATTTGCCGACCGGGCGGCGGCGCTGAACCTGATCATTTCGCTGCTGAATGAGGCGGAAGCGCATCTGGCGCAGACGCCCGCATCTGCGGAGTTCACCGTGCAGATGGTCGCACCCGGCTTCAATCTGCTCAACACGATCCGCGCGATGCAGGCTCGCTACAACCTGATCGCAGGCAATCTCGATGCAGCGGATGCCGCAGCCGCGAGCGTCGATCCCAACGTGTTCTCCGAGTTCCGATTCTCGGCGACGGATGCGAATCCGATCTGGAACCTCGCGGTGAACGGCGGCAACTCGACCGCGATGCGACCGAAGGATGTGTGGCGGGTCGAGGCCGAGGCCGGCGACGGTCGGGTGGACTACTGGGTGGTCGAGGCCGATACCATGGGGTTCGCATCGCCGCTCGACGAGTTCAACCGCTACAGCCGCCAGTCGGACAGCTACCCTGTCTACCTTCCGGACGAGATGACGCTGATCCGGGCGGAAGTGGCAGCCCGGCAGAACAGGCTCGGGGACGCACTCAACTACGTGAACGAAGTTCGCACGGAGTGCTCCTCGCCGCTGCCCGAGCCGGTGGCATGTCTGCCGGCGCTCACGCTCCTCGACGTGCCGACGCAGCAGGCAATGCTCGACGAGATCCTGAACCAGCGGCGTTACGAGCTGTACCTCCAGAACCTTCGCTGGTCGGACCTGCGCCGGTTCGGTGAGCCGGTCAAGTACGAGTGGATGCCGGTTTCCATCTCCGAGTGCGACCGCAACACGAATACCCCCGCGGCGCTCTGTGCGCCCGAGCCCGCGGACCCGTCGGTCGTCAACTGACGCAGGAAGGGGCGCGGATCGGTTCCGCGCCCCTTCTCATTTCTCGCCCTCGTCCTCTTCCTTCACACCGTTGCGGCCGGAACCTCCTTCACGGCATACCGCAGGCGCGCACACGCCCCATCGCCCGCGCCGTCGAGAAGCTCTGCGGCGCCGTCGCCGACGAGCTCCACCGTGCCGCCGTGATCGAGCGTCTGCGCGATCAGCGACTCCGCGGCCTCCTCATCGCGCGACAGGAATGCCGGCGACACCAGGAGGCGTTCGACCTGGCCACGCTCGCACGCGGCCGTGATCGCCTCCCTCCCGGTCGTCCCCGACCCGCCCGGCCCGGCATCGTCGAGGACCGCCTGCGCACGTGACAACTGCATCCGCTCGCTGAGGCCGGACGCCGCGGCTTCGACGTGCGGCAGCAGCTCAGCCGCCGTCATCGTGAGGTGCAGAGCCGGCTCCACGATCGTCCGCTCCTCGAGTCCGGGCTGCAGCAGCTTCTGCAGCCCGGCGACTGCCGGCGTCGAGCCGCCCAGGACGATGAATGCTTCGCCATCGGCCACCCGCAGCTCCTTTGCCACCTGTTTCAGCAGCCGCTCCGCCTCCTGCTTCAGGATGCGGTCGGCCGCATCCGTGCCGGTCTCGCCGCGCACGCCGCTGTACGCAGCAGCCCGTTTCGACGTGTTGCGGTCGGTCAGATCGTCTATGAAGCGATCGGCCACGAAATCGGCATATTCGTTCAGCTCACCGGCCCGGTAGCGCAGCAGCCGCGCGCGCCTCTGATCCACGAGCGCGATCTCCACGGGTCGGTTCTGCTTGAGCGCGCGGAGGTACGGTCCGAGCACGGGCCCGTGCCGCCAGCGGACGAGGTCCGGCATCGGCGCCGGCAGCTCACCGATGTGCCACACACCCTCCGTCGTGACGAATGCGGCCCAGCCGCGCCCGGGCAGGAACCCCTTGTACGACTCGAGCTGCGTGTCGAGGTGACTGCGGGCGGCCGCGAAGGCTTCCTGCGCCGATGCATCGATACTCTCGCCGGCGGCGTCCAGCTGTGCGGTCAGGCGCATGCGCCAGCTGCGTCGCTCCGTCGGATCGTGCTCATCGGCGGCTATGTACACGCTGAGCACATCGTGTCCGGCGAGCTCACGACGGGCATCGGCGAGATTCTGAAGCATCATCTTCATCTCCTTTGTTATGCCTGTGTCATGATGCGTCCACACGAGGACGGTTGCTGTCAGGCTTTTCCCGATTCTCGAAGGTGGTTGCGGACCCGCGCACCAGTCACCACAATTGACCCGCACGCCCATTCCCTCCGACCGGTACCAGCATGGAATCGCAGGCGGCGCTGCTCAGCGACCCGATGGCGGTCTTCGCGTACCTCGCGGCCGTCATCGCCCTCGTGTTCTGGCTCAGCGGCCTGCCGCGCCTGAAAACGCTCTTCGAGGTCACACCCCCGGTCATCTACGCATATTTCGTCCCCACCCTGTCCACGACGTTCGGCATCACGCCCCAGGCCTCGCCGGTCTACGACTGGATGGGTACGTACCTGCTGCCGTTCGCGCTGCTGATGCTCATGATCACGATCGATCTGGGCGCCATCTGGAAGCTCGGCAGGACGGCCCTCCTGATGCTCCTCGCCGGCACGCTCGGCATCGTGGTCGGCGGGCCGATCGTCTTCATGATCTTCGGCGGCATGCTGCCGCCGGAGTCGTGGAAGGGGCTCGCGGCGCTCTCCGGCAGCTGGATCGGCGGCACGGCGAACCTGCTGGCGATCCAGCAGAGCGTGGGCACACCGGACTCGATCATGGGCCCGATCATCGTCGTGGATACCGTGGTCGGATACGGCTGGATGGGCGTGCTTCTGTTCCTGAGCGGGTGGCAGGGGCGCTTCGACCGTCGGATCGGCGCCCGCACGGCGGCGATCGAAGAGACGAACGCGCGGCTGGCCACGCTGGACATGAAGCGCGTACCGATAGACACGCGCCTCGTGCTGATGATCGTAGGCCTCGGCTTCGCGGGGGCGGTGGCGAGCGTCGCCGCAGGTGCGCGGATGCCCGTGCTGCGCATGTTCGATCAACCGATCGTCAGCAACTCGACGTGGGCCGTGCTGATCGTCGTCACGGGCGGACTGCTCCTGTCGTTCACGCGCATCAGCCGCCTGGAGGAGGCGGGTGCGTCGCGCATCGGCTACGCCGCGCTTTACATGCTCCTCGCGTCGATCGGCGCGAAGGCCGATCTGGCCGCGGTACTCGACGCGCCGTTGTTCCTGGCCGCGGGCATGCTGTGGATGCTCATTCACATCGCCATCCTGCTCGTTGCCGCACGCCTCCTGCGCGCGCCGCTGTTCTTCTTCGCGACCGGCAGCATGGCGAACGTGGGTGGTGCCGCTTCCGCGCCCATCGTCGCAGGGGTCTACCACCCCGCCATGGCGCCGGTCGGCCTGCTCATGGCCGTCGCCGGCTACGTGCTCGGCATCTATGCCGGGCTGCTCTGCGCGACGCTGCTCAGCCTCGTGGCCGGAGCGTAGCCGCTTCAGCCGTCGCCCTCGACGATCTTCACGCGCGCGCCCGGCGCGATCCGGTCGGAGGGGAACAGGATCACCTGCTCCCCTTCTTCCACGCCCCCGACGATCTCCGTCTCCGCCGAGCCGCGATGGCCGATCTGCACCGGCCGCACACGCGCGCGCCCGTCATCGATCACGAACACGCTCCACTCACCGCCGCTTCGGAACAGCGCGCTCGCCGGCACCTTCAGTACCCGGGGACTGCTCCACGTGACGATACTGGCCTGCACGCGGTAGCCGTCGCCGAGCGCGACCGGCGGATCGATCATGTCACCGATCACATACACGCGCTGCTCCTCCACACCGAGCGTCGAGATCTTCGTGAAGCCCTGCGGCTCGACCAGCCGCACCGACGCCGCGATCGGGACGGGACCGCCCCAGTCGTGCAGCCGCATCGGTGCGCCCGCCTCGATGCGGACGGCATCGGTGGACAGCACATCGACGGCGACCTCGAGGCCGACCGCATCGCCGATGCTGAGCAGCGGTGTACCGGCGGGCACAACTCGCTCGTTCTCCTCGTGCACCTGCAGCACGCGCCCGCCCGCGGGCGAACGCACCTCCACCGTGACGGCCGCGGTACGGCCGGCGGGCGCGCCGAACAGCGCGGCGCGCGCGGCACTGACATCCGCCGCGGCCGCGACACGCTGCGCCTCCGCCGCCTCGGACGTGCTGCGCACCGACGCCAGGTTGAGCTCCGCGCGCTCCATTTCGTCGCGGCTGATGGCACCCTGTGCGGCGATCGTGCGCAGGCGCGCCGTGCTGCGTTCCTCCTGTCGCAGTGCATCTCCCGCGATGCCGAGCCGCGTCTCCGCCTCCCGCAGGCGGGCGAGCGCCGCCGTCAGCTGCGCCTGCGCGCCCGCCTCGCCCTGAGCGTCGAGCGGGACCGGCGTGATGCGCGCGAGCACCATCCCCGGCGTCACCACGTCCCCCGCATCCAGCGGCGCGCGCTCGAGCCGTCCGGTCACCGGTGCGGCCACTTCGTAACGGTCGCGCACGCGCGTCATCCCCTCGGCATCGACCGTCGTCTCGAGCGGCCCGCGCGTTACCGTCCCGGCCTGCACCAGCTCCGGATCCGGCCGCATTGAAAGCACGATCAGGACGATGATCGCGAGGGCGGCACCGCCCCACGCGAGCCGCTTCCGTCTCGCGGTCCAGACCAGTCGCCTGCGATTGCCGGTCATTGCGTTCATTCCCGTGTCTTCAGCACAGAGATGAGATCCAGGCGATAGACGCGCCTGCGCACGGCGAGGCCGGCGAGTACTGCGGATGCGATGGCAATCAGTGCGGAGAAGACGTACGTCTGGTTGCTGATGACCATCGGGATGCGATAGCGTTCCATGTCGAACAGCGAAAGCACGAGCGCGCCGAAGCCGATGCCGATCGCCCAGCCGAGCGGGATGGCCAGCAGCGTGATGGCGCCCTGCTCGCCGAGCAGCAGCACGGCCACTTCCCTGCGCGTGAATCCGAGCACGCGCAGACTCGCCAGCTCCCGGCCCCGCTCCGACAGCGCGATGCGCGCGCCATTGTAGATGATGCCGACGGCCAGGATCCCCGAGAGAACGACCAGGAACGTGACGGAGATCATGAGCGTCTCGTCCATCATCTCGTCGAACGTCGCCCGCACCGTCTCCGGCGCGTACGCACTCACCACGACGGGCAGCCGCTTGATCTCCTCGTTGAGCTGCGTCATGACGCTCGCGTCCGTGCGCAGGAACGCACCGGACGCACCTTCCGGCTCACCGATCAGGGTATGGATGCCGGCCAGGTCAACGTATGCGTTCAGGCCGAACAGGTCATCCACGGTTGCGACGATGGGGATCCGGAACTGCGACCGCCGACCGTCGAGCACCGCGACGTGGAGTGTATCGCCGACCGTGACGTGCAGGATATCCGCGAGCGCCTCGCTCAGCAGCACACCGTGGCGCGGCACGGAGGCGAGTTTTCGCTTCTGGTCCACGATCCGCCGCAGAGAGCCATCCGTCTGGAGTCCGGTGAGCACGGTGGACCGGTCAACGTGGCCGCTGCTCAGCCGCACCGGCACGGAACGGAACAGCTCGACGTGCGTCACGCCTTCCAGCTGCGCGAGGTCGTAGCGCACGCGCAGCGGGCGCGTATCGGCGAAGTAAAGTGCGAGGTCCTCGCGCTGCGCCTGGTCGAACTGCACATCCAGCATGCGCGTGATGGCATCGTAGAAGAACATGCTCACGACGAGCAGCGCCACCGAGAACGCCACGCCGATTGCCGCCAGCATGCTGCGGACGGGCCGGCGTTCGACATTGCGCAGGATCATCTGTGCCGAGGCCGAGAGCCAGCGGCCGAGTCCCAGCCGCTCGAGCGGGCCCGGCCTGAACCGCGTCGGCGATTCCGGCCGCATCGCTTCTGCCGGAGGCAGCCGGACGGCCGCGCGCACCGCCCCCAGTGCGCCGAGCGCGGCCGCGGCGATGCTGATGCCCGCCGCAAGCGCGATGAGCGGGACATCGATCACGTATTCGAGGCGCGGGAACCGGAAGTACGCGCTGTAGAGCTGCGTCAGAGCGCCGCCCAGCCAGACACCGATCGCGGTGCCGAAGAGCGCGCCCGCCAGTACCGGCACCATTGCGAAACGCAGGTAATGGAGACCGACTTCGGCGTTGCTGTAACCGAATGCCTTGAGGGCCGCAATCTGCTCGCGCTGCGTCCCCACGATCCTGCTCAGCACCACATTGAGCAGGAATGCAGCCACACCGAGGAAGATCGCGGGGATCATCGTGCCCGTGACACGGTTCTGCTCCAGCTCACCCATCACCGTCTGGTGCGACGGATGCGTCTCACGACCGTACGCGCCGAGCCCGCCGTGCGGCTCGAGCACACGGTCGAGCGCCGCGATCACGGCTCCCTCGCTACCCGAAGGCGCCAGTTCCAGTGAGATTTCGTTGAACGCGTCCTCCATCCCGGTCGCGGCCGCCAGCGCGTCGCGGTTCATGCGGATGATCGCGAACCGGCGGTCATCGGGAAACACGGTTCCGGGTGCGATCTCACCGATGTAATCGGGCGAGATCGCTATGCCGACGATCTGGAGACGACGCCAGCGTCCGTTGATCACCGCACCCACCGCGTCGCCCGCAACCAGGCCGTTCGCGGTGGCGAAGCTCTCGCTCACCAGCACCTCGTCCGGCTCGGCAGGATCGACATAGCGGCCGCTCACGACATGAATGTCGTTCAGCGTCGTCTCGGGCTCGGGCGGGACGGACAGCAGGAGGCCGACCGCGGATTCCGACAGCCCCGGCACGTCGAGGTTGACGATCTCACGGACACGCGTCTGTACCGCCGCGACACCGGGGATCTGCGCCACCTCCCCCGCGAGCGACACGGGCGCCCGTGACAGCTCGGCGAAGACATCCGCGAAGCGGTAATCGCGATAGAACATGTCGAGCGACGCCGCGAGAGATACGTACGTGCCGCGCAGCGTCACCACGGTCGTGACACCGGCCGCCACGACGAGCGCGATCGACAGCAGCTGCCCGCGCAGGTGCCACGCTTCCCGAACCAGCTTCAGGTTCATCGCGTTCATTGCTCACCACTCGATCGCGTCCGGCGACAGCTTCGTCTCGTTCCTGTGTACGTCCACAATGCGGCCGTCCGCGATGCGCACCACGCGATCCGCCATGTTGGCGATCGGCGCGTTGTGCGTGATCACCGCCGTCGTCGTGCCCAGCTCGCGGTTCACCTGCTCGAGCACCCGCAGCACGATCCGCCCGGTTTCCGAGTCCAGTGCGCCCGTCGGCTCGTCGCACAGCATGACGTCCGGCCGCTTCGCGACCGCGCGCGCAATCGCCACGCGCTGCTGCTCGCCGCCGGACAGCTGCGCCGGAAAGTGATCCATGCGATCGCTCAGGCCGACCAGATCGAGTGCGTCATCGGCCCGCATCGGGTCGCGCGCGATCTCCGTCACGAGCGCCACGTTCTCGCGCGCCGTCAGACTCGGGATCAGGTTGTAGAACTGGAACACGAAACCGACGTGCTCGCGCCGGTATCGCGTGAGCTCGGCATCATCCGCCTCCCCGAGATTGTGGTCCCGGAACCAGACGGTGCCGGACGTCGGAACGTCCAGCCCCCCGAGAATGTTCAGCAGCGTTGATTTACCGCTGCCCGACGCACCGAGCAGGACCATGAACTCGCCGGCCAGGAGGTCGAGGTCCACGGACCGCAGGGCCTGCACCTCGACCTCGCCCATTACGTAGACCTTCGTGATCCCGCGAGCACGGAATACCGTCTCCTGCCCGGCGTCGGCCGAGCCCGGGACCCGCGCCGCGGTCGCGCTCACGACACTCGTTTCGCCGCGCCGTCAGCGCTCGATCATGGTCGGCTCGGAGATCCTCTCGAGCGCACCCGCGACCGAATGCTCACCGATCGCATCGGCGTGACGGAGCAGATCCGCCGTCGCCACCACACCGACCACGCGACCCTGGGGCTCCGTGACAATGACGCGGCGGACACCCGCCTGGCCCATGCGGCGAACGACTTCATCGACGTCGTCGGTCGGCTGCACGGTAACCAGTTTGCCCGTAGTCATGGCATCCCGGCACGGGCAGTCGTGGTGGTGCGCCGCGGCGACGTGCCGCACGGCAATGTCGCGATCCGTGATCACGCCAACGGGATGGCGGCTGCCGATATCGTCGATGACGGGGATCATGCCGACATCGTGATCGCGCATCAGTGTAGCCGCTGCGAAGAGCGGCTGGTCCGGTGTGACGCAGTAGGGGTGGGGAGTCATGACGTCAACGACCTTCATGGTGTCCTCCTGTGGGCGGGTCTCTCTGACGATGCCGCTGCCGGCACACTGCGGGTGTCGGGAGACTGCTGATCCCCGGACGGGCGGATGCGGCCGGACCATCAGCCGCCGGCTGACACGGGATGCGCCGTTTCGACATGGCGCGGTGTTCTGGCGGAAGGGATTCTTCATCAGCATCTACCCGGAGGCGGATCATGAGCGCACCCAGGATACCCGTAACGCCGGAACCATCACGCAGCGGCCGTGCCGTGGACGGAGCTCCAAAGGAAGGCCGCGTGGTACCCGCCGGCAGCGCCGCTCCGGCCGGCCGTGTCGCCGGGAATCGGCGGCGGCGGACCGTCTCCGACATCATGCAGCGCGATCTGGTCTCGATCCTGCCGGATGCCACGGTACGCGACCTCATCCGCTCGTTGCGCGACCACGGCATAGGCGGTATGCCCGTGGTTGACGAGAGCGGGAATGTGCTGGGCACAGTGAGCAGTACGGACCTGCTGTGGCTCGCCACGACCGAGCTGCCCGATGCACCGGGCTTCCTCGCGGTCGATACGCTGTTCGGCCGCACCGTCCGCGAGATCATGACGCCCGACGTCTTCGGCGTATCCCCCGATGCCAGTCTCCAGGAGCTGCGCAGGTTCTTCGCACGCACGGGCGTACACCGCGCCCTCGTGCTGGACGACGGCGCCATTGTCGGCATCGTCGCCCTGTCGGATGTGCTCGATACGCTGCTCGATGCAGCACCGGCCGAGGAGGGTTCATGCTGAAGCGGATAATGGTGCCCGTGGACGGGTCCGGCTTTGCGGAGTATGGCCTGCCGCCCGCGCTCGCCCTGGTTCGTGCGACGGGCGCCCGCCTCCACCTGGTGATGGTGCACGAACCGCCGCTGATGATCGAACGATCGCTCATGGGGCTCGAGGTGCTGGAAGCACAGCAGAAGGAGATGGAGGAGGAATACCTGACCGCCCTGTTCGAGCGACTGACGGAACAGGGCATGAACGCCGAGCGTTCCGTGATCACGGGTACACCCGCGGATGCCCTGGCGAACTTCGCCCGTCGTCGCGACATCGACCTCATCGTCATGAGCACGCACGGACACGGCGGGCTGAGCCGCTACTGGATCGGCAGCGTGGCCGACGGGCTGATCCGGCGATCGCGCGTGCCTGTGCTGCTCTTCCGGCCCGTGGAGGGCGCGTCCGGTCCCGGCGAGTCGTTCGTCCGGCGGGTGCTCGTCGCCGTGGACGGATCGCCCGCGTCAGAACGCGCGCTGCCGGCCGCTGCCGATATCTGTGCGGCGACGGGGGCGGCATGCACGCTCATTCGCGTCGTCGTGCCGCCGTCGCGAGCCATCACATCACGCCTTCCCGACACCGCCCGCATGGTGCGCGAGCGGACGGAGGAGGAGTCGCGCGAGGCGGAGGCGTACCTCCGCGATCTCGTCGGAGAGTCCAGCCTGCCGGACTCCACCCGCACCGAGATCGTGACCGGCTACGATGCGGCTGCGGCCATCGTGCGCACCGCCGAGACCGAGCGCGCGGACATGATCGCCGTGGGCACGCGCGGGCATGGCGGCGCTGCCCGCATGCTGCTGGGCAGTGTGGCGGACAAACTGATCCGCGCGTCACCCGTCCCCGTGCTCGTCTGCCCATCGCGACGGTGAGCGTGGCTGCCGGAACGGTCGGCGTCCGGGCAGAAACCGCGGAGCTGCTCGCGTTCCTGTCGAACCCCGCGAGCTATCCCGGGGAGAACGACACGGTCGAGAGGATCGAGACGCACATGGCGTACGTGTTCCTGACCGACACGTTCGCCTGGAAGCTCAAGAAGCCGGTGCGCTACCCGTTCCTCGATTTCAGCACGGAACCGCTGCGCCGCGCGGTGTGCGAAGCCGAGGTGCGGCTCAACCGCCGGCTCGCGCCCGACACATACATCGGTGTCGTGCCTGTCGTGCGCGATGCCGCCGGAAGGTTGCACATCGGTGACGGCGCGACGGCACCGGCGCTCGACTGGCTCGTGAAGATGAAGCGCCTGCCGCGCGACAGAATGCTCGATCACGTGATCCGCGCCGGTGGCCCCACGAAGGCCGACATCGCTGCGGTCGGTGACCTGCTCGTCCGGTTCTATCACGCCGCACCCGTCGAGGAGCTCACTCCCGATGCTTACATCCGGCAGCTCACCGCGAACATCCGCGAGGACATCTGCGAGCTGGCGGACCGCGCCGACCACCTGCCGTTCGAGCTGATCCACGGCACCGGGCGCGCGCTGCGCAAGACGATGGTGCGGCGCGCCGACATGTTCCGGGCCCGGGCACGCGCACGGCGCATCGTCGAGGCGCACGGCGACCTGCGACCCGAGCACGTCTGCCTGACGCACCCGCCGGTCATCATCGACTGCCTCGAGTTCCGCCGCGACTTCCGCCTGCTCGATCCGGTGGACGAGCTGGCATTCCTCGGCATGGAATGCGAGCGCCTGGGGGCACCCTGGATCGGCCCGGCATTGCTCACGCACTATCGCGACGCAACCGGCGATCATCCGCCCGCGGCGCTCGTTGACTTCTACGCCGCAATGCGCGCCACACTGCGTGCGAAACTCGCCATCTGGCACGTACGGAACGGGGATCCGGACGCGGCGGGACACTGGACGGCGGCGTCACACGAATATCTGGTGCTGGCCGCGCGCCACGCAGGCCTGCCCATGACGCCGACCTCAGCGGTCCGGCCCGCCACTCCATAGACGGCCGCGGACGCACGTGGACCGTCAATCGGGTGGCGCGTCGCTCAGCAGCTCGACGATCGAGCCCCCCGCGTGCATCCTGCGCACGGCCTCGCCCGTCAGCGGCGCGACATCGAGGACCGCGACTTTCGTCGCCAGTGATTCCGGGATGCGCCCCCTCACGACGGTGTTCGACACGATGAGCCGCTCCAGCGCGGGCTCACCGAGCGTGTCGCCGGCCGCGGCCGTGAAGAGCGCATGCGTGGCTGCCGCCCAGACGCGCGCCGCACCACGCGCGCGGCAGGCCTGTGCGGCGCGTGCGATCGTCGTGCCGCTGCTGATCAGGTCGTCCACGATGATCGCCGTCGTTCCCTCGACACTGCCGACGACCGCGTCCCCGCTCACCTGCCCTTCACTGCGCCGCTTCTCGAGGAACGCCAGGCCCACATCACGGCCGAGCGCGCGGGCGAGAGACTCGCGCACGGACGTCGCGCGCTTCGCTCCGCCCGCATCGGGCGAGACGATCGTGAGGCCCTCGTCACCGGCATGCTCCTGCAGGTACCTGACGAGCAGCGGCCGCACTTCCAGATGCTCCGTGCGCAGCCGGAAGGCGTTCTGGTATGCAGCCGGGTTGTGCACATCCATCGTCACGATCACGTCGGCGCCCACCGCCTCGAACAGCGCGGCGATGTATCGCGTGGTCACGGGATCGCGCGGCTTCGTCCGGCGGTCCTTCCGGCTGTAACACAGATAGGGCGTCACGGCGGTGACGCGCGCAGCACCCGCGTCGCGTACGGCGCCGATGAAGAACAGCAGGCGACACAGCTTGTCGTTCGCGCTGTGCACCGCGTCGCCGTACAGCGAGTCCAGCACGTACACGTCCATGCCGCGGACGCTCACGAGCGGTCGCGTCTTGTGCTCGCCGTCCTCGAAGATGCGCTCTTCGCACGGTGCCAGCTGCACGCCTGCCGCGGCGGCGACGGCCTCGCCGAACGTGCGATCCGCCGACAGGGCGAACAGCCGCAGCCCCCCATCAGTCATGGGCGCCGCGACACTGCGATCGCATGCCGCGCCTCATTCGTGGCGGCCGACATGCGCACCCTTCGGAAAGCGGGCGGCGAACCACTCCCGCGCCAGCATCGCGACCTGCTCGAGCGCGCCCGGCTCCTCGAAGAGATGGGTCGCGCCCGGTACAATGACCATCTGCTTCTCGCAGCGCAGCCGGGCGAGCGCAGCACGGTTGAGCTCGATCACCTGGCCATCGAGGCCGCCCACGATGAGCAGCGTTGGAGATTGAACGCGGCCGAGCATGTCGGCCGCCAGGTCGGGGCGGCCGCCCCGCGAGACGACCGCCGCGACGTGCCGCGCACGCATTGCGGCGGCAATGAGCGCCGCGGCCGCACCCGTGCTCGCGCCGAAGAAGGCGATGGCGAGATCCGCGGTTCCGCGGTGGCTGACGACCCAGTCCGTCACGGCCGCGAGGCGATCGGCGAGTAGGGGAATGTCGAAACGCAGCTCGCGCGTGCGGTCGTCGATGAGCTCCTCCCCCGGCGTCAGCAGATCAACGAGCAGCGTCGCCATGCCTGCGTCGTTGAGGGTACGCGCCACCATCCGGTTCCGCGGGCTGAACCGGCTGCTCCCGCTGCCGTGGGCAAATACGACGATCCCCGTCGCACCCGGCGGTACCAGGAGGTCGCCATCGAGTGTAGCGCCATCCGCATCGATGCGGACCGCGCGGGCATCGGCCGGAGGTGTGTACATGACAGTACTCCGCGTCGAAGTGACATGCGGCGGAACCGCCCGGGCAGCGGCGCCGCCCGGGCACTACCCGGCCTAGACGAGCAGGCCCGCCATGCTGGAGACGCGCAGCTGGTTGTCGACTTCCTTCACTCCTGCGCCCGCCCGTGCCGCGTGCTCGGCCTCCATCTTCTCCGACCACGACCGCACGTTGCCGGACAGTGTCACCACGCCGTCGTGCACGGCCACCTTGATGTGATCGGCATCGATCTGGGCACTCCTGTGGAATGCTTTGTGGATCTGGTCCGTCACGTTCTTCGGTACCGGCCGGACACGCAGCCTGACGAGGTTGGTCACGCCACGCACGCCCACCAGGTCGCGCACGGCCCGCTCGGCCGCACGCCGCTGGAACGTCCAGTCAACCTCGCCCTCGAGCGTGACCCAGCCGTGCTCCACGGTCGCAGTCACGTCATTCGGCACACTCACGTTCCACTTGAGCGTTGCGGCGACTGCCGCTGCGATGTCGGGGTCGTCACGTCGCATGATGTCCGGCAGACGGACTTCGAGGTCGTTGGCCACGACCGTCACACCCCGCACCCGCTTCGCCGCCTTCTCCGCGGCCCGCTTCTCCGCATAGCTGCGCACGTAGCCCGTGAGCGTCACCGTGTCCGTCGTCGCAGCCACACCGATCCCCTGGTCGTCGAGCGACATGTCCCACGCCAGCTCGTCGATCACATCCTGTCGCAGATCGCCCGCAGTGCTCATGGTACACCTCCGCGTTCAGTCACACATCGAGGATCATACCTGTGTGGCATGTTCCGACGTCTCCGCTGCGTGTGCGCCGGCGGAAGGGTCGGCCACACGCGTGTTGCACACCATCACCGGCACATCCGCGCTGCGCACGATCTTGTCCGCGACGCTGCCGAGCAGCAGGCGGCGGATGCCGCCGGCGCCCGATGATGACAGCACGATCAGATCGGCGCCGTGCGCCTCCGCGTAGCGGATGATGGCGTCCGCCGCCGACACGGCCTCGATGAGCGCGGTCTCCACCTGCATGTCATCCTCTCGCAGCCGATTCGCCACACCATCCAGGTAGCGCACGGCGGCCTCGCGGTTGAGCGGTGTCAGCTGAACGGCAGGATCGGGCCCGATCCACTCGGGCGAGTCGTAGTACGTCAGCGGCGACACGACGCGCACCAGCGTGTAACGCGCGCCGAAGATGCTGCCCATCTCCCGCGCGAATGGAATCGCGCGCTCCGCGGCATCCGACCCGTCGAGCGGGATCACGACATGATTGATGCCGTGGTCCGCGTCATGGGCAATGGTGAACTCCTCATCCTCCGGGCGGACCAGCAGGACGGGTTTCGGAGCGGCGCGCACCAGCGCATCGGCCGTGCTGCCGAGCCACGCGCGACCCACGCCGCCCCGCCCGTGCGTCGTCATCAGCACGAGATCGACGTCGTGCTCGCTCACGTAGCGCACGAGCGCATCCGCGACCGATGCCGGCGGCGGTGGCGGGTATGTGAGCCGATCCGGCTCGTGCGACAGCACGCTGTGCGTCACGCCTTCGGGAACGCCCGCCTCTATCTGCGCCGCCGTCTTCGCCAGGTACTCCTCGGGCGCGGTCGCAGCCGACGGATCGGGCAGAGCCGCGCGCACCAGCGTCAGGTGCAGGTGTGCACGGCCGCGCCGTGCCAGCGTCATGGCCAGCGGCAGAGCCTGCTCCGCGAACGCGGAGCCGTCGAGCGGGACCATTATGGTTCGCATCATCGGATCAACCCTCCTGTCACGGCCGCTGCGGTGTTTCCGACCACCGCCGCCGTGCCTCGTTGAGTGCAGCACTCACCTCGTCATCCGTCACCTGCGAAAACTCCTCGTACCAGTATCCGACCGCGGCGAGCGTCTCGGGCTGGAGCGGACATAACACGCGGTCCGCCTCACGTCGCAGTGATTCGCACACGAGCGGGTCCCCCACCGGCACCGCGACGATGACCTGCCGCGCCCCGCCCTGCCGCGCAGCGAGCACCGCCGCCCGCATCGTCGCTCCCGTCGCCAGGCCGTCATCCACCAGCACGACATCGCGCGCGCGCAGCGACGGCAGCGGTGCACCGGCCCGGTAACGGGCGCTCCGGCGCTCGAGCTCGCGCGACTCGCGCATCACGATCGACCGGATCACCTCCGGTGATATCGCCGCCGCGGTTTCCGGATTCAGGACCTGGATGTTCCCCTCCGCGAGCGCACCGATCGCGAGCTCCTGCTGCAGCGGATGCCCCAGCTTCCGGACCACGAGCACGTCCAGCTCCGCTTCCAGTTCGCGCGCCACCTCCGCGGCCACCGTGATGCCCCCCCGCGGCAGGGCCAGTATCAGCGGATCCTCCAGCCGCACCTCCGACCGCAGTGCCGCCGCCAGTCGCCGCCCTGCTTCCCGCCGGTCACTGTAGCCTCTGATCTCCATGGCTCCCCCCGGTCTGAATGTCGCCCGGATTTATTTCGCCGCATATCCAGGTCCACCCCGTCGAATCCAGGGCCGACTCATCGCCTTCCCTCATCCTTTCTATCAGAGTGCGACTCGCCCGGGCG
>DATHVW010000132.1:0-7156 GCA_035461085.1 Longimicrobiales bacterium
TCCGCCGGTTATCAGGTGGTGATTGCCACCTTGAGGACGCCGTCGCGCTGATTGGCGAACAGCTCGTACGCGTCCTCGATGTCATCGAGCGAAAAGCGGTGCGTCACGAGCGGGCGCAGGTCCACGCGTCCCGAGCCGACGACGTTCATCAGCCGCCGCATGCGCTCCTTGCCGCCCGGGCAGAGTGTCGTGATGATCTTGTAATCTCCGAGGCCCGCCGCGAACGCGTCGAGCGGCATGGACAGCTTCCCGGAGTAGACGCCGAGGCTGGACAGCGTGCCGCCGGGTCGGAGCGAGCGGAGTGCGCTCTCGAACGTCGCCTGCGTGCCGAGTGCCTCGATCGCGACGTCCGCGCCGCGGCCGCCCGTGATCTCCATGACCGTCTTCACCACGTCGTGGTCGCGGTAGTTGATCGTAATGTCCGCACCCAGCTTCACCGCCATGGCCAGCCGCTCCCGGATGCCGTCCACCGCGATGATGCGGCTCGCGCCCATGAGCTTCGCGCCCGCCGTGGCGCACAGGCCGATCGGTCCCTGTGCGAACACGACGACCGTGTCGCCGATGCGGATGTGACCGCTCTCGGCGCCGCCGAATCCCGTGCTCATGATGTCGGGACACATGAGCACCTGCTCGTCCGTCAGCTCGGCGGGCACGGGGGTCAGATTCGCCATCGCGAACGGCACGCGCAGATACTCCGCCTGGCAGCCGTCGATCGTGTTGCCGAACTTCCAGCCACCGATCGCCTGGGCAAACCCGCCGCTACGGTCCGATCCGCACTGCGACCGGTCGTTGTCGAGGCAGGCGTGACACTGGCCGCACGGCGTGATCGCGCCGACGATCACGCGCTGGCCGACATGATATCCCGTCACCCCGGCCCCCAGCTTCGCGATGATGCCGACCGGCTCGTGCCCGACCGTGAGTCCGGGATTCACCGGATACTCACCCTTCAGGATGTGGATGTCCGTGCCGCAGATCGTCGTGGTCGTCACGCGGATCAGCGCCTCACCGGGCCCGATCTCCGGGACCGGCTTCTCCTGGAGCTCGATGCGCCCATTCTTCACGAACACTGCCGCCTTCATGGTCTTCGGCAGCGATTCCGGATCGAATGGTGTGCGTCTCGGTGCATCAACGACTGTTGACATACGGCCCTCCGCGTCAGTACGTACTTCACAGGGACACCTGAAGTTGTGACGGGACGCGTGCCCGATCTGTCAGGCAATTCACGCTGCACTGTCAGGCGATATCCACCCGCAGCACGATGGCATCACCCACATTGAGCCCGGATCGGAAGCTGGACGCCGACTTCGCCGAGGAGATCCTCGCGGAGCTCTACACCTACCCGCGCCGGCGTGCGTGGGTGGCGTGGACGCTGTGGCTGTTCCTGGGCTGGTTCGGCGGACACCGATTCTACCTGGACCGGTACGGCACCGGGCTGCTCATGATGTTCACCGGCGGCGGACTGCTCGTCTGGTGGGTGGCGGACGGATTTTCCATCGCCGCCATGGTGCGCGACATCAATGCGGACCAGGCGCTCCGGGAACGGGTGCGTCAGCCGCCCCGCGAGCTGGACTTCATGCCGCCGCTCTCGCGCGATGTGCTCAGCCGGCCGCCGGAGTGGACGGAGAAGTGGCAGACGGCCGGCGCTGGGCGGAGCGGGATGCGCCTGACCGGCGACATCATGGTGCTCCTGATCACCGGGCTCGGCCTGGGATCGGTCGCGAGCGCGGCTGGTGTATACGAGGCGGTCGCCGCCGTCATTGTCCTGGCCGTACTGACGGCGGGCGGCGCCGGGGCGGGCGCCGTCGCCCACCTGCCCGTCGTCCACCAGTTGATCCGCTGGAACCACCGGCTGCGCCTGTTCTACTACTACAACAGGCCCGGCACTCCGCTGGCCTTGCTGTTCCGTCCCGTGACGGCCACCGTGCTCGCACCGTTCCGCCGGCGCGACCGCGCGGAGGTCAGGCTCTACCTCCAGCTCGGCGGCGTCTTCACCCTGCTCTTCCTGCTGCTCGATCTCGCGGAGGCGATCGCGGCCGACGGACTCGGCGCCCTGAGCCCCGGCAGCCTGTTCGGCCTGTGGGTCAAGGAAGCGGTCACCACGTTTATCGTGATCTACGCGTTTGCGACGCCGATCGGCGCCGTCCTCACCCTCCACCTGCTCATGCGACGCACGCACACCGTGCCGCGCGTACTCAGCGTGCTCGTCGTCGCCGCGCTGGTGCTCGGCATGCTCGCCTGATCACCTGATCGCCTGACGAGGCAACCCGCACGGGGCCAGCCGTGTCCAATCCGCCGGGAAAACAGCAACACACCACAATCGATCGATTCCGCATGAGCGTCCTGCGTTCTGTCATCGCCGTTGCCCTGCTTGCCTCCTCCTGCGCCGTGCCACGCGGCGCGACGGAGCTGCCTGGCACATCCGACAACGTCCATTCCCGTGTCGATGTCACAATCGTGACCGACGAGGCCGATGCCGTGGTGCGCATTCTCGCACTCCGCGCTGCCGGTCGCACCCCCGCCGCCCAGGATTGGGATCGTCTCTTCCAGTCGGAGGGCTACCGGCGACTGCAGCAGCGCGAGCTCGCCATGCAGCGCCCGTTCGAGGATACGAGCTTCCAGGCGTTCGCGTTATCCGACTCGCTGCTGCTCCGCGCGGACGCTCTGCGTCGCACGCTCGACGCGTGGCGCCGCGTGGACGCCTCCAGCGCAGCAGCACGGGCGTTCCGTTACCTGCCGCAGCACGCGATCGTGCGGGCCCGGATCTATCCGGTGATCAAGCCGCGGTCCAACTCGTTCGTGTTCGAGCCGCGCACGAACCCGGCGATCTTCCTGTACCTCGATCCGTCGCTGAGCAGTGCACAGTTCGAGAACACGCTCACTCATGAGCTGCACCACATCGGGATCGCGAATGCGTGCGCCGACACGAGCACAGACACGACGGTAGCGCCAGGCATTCAGTCGGTCATCGACTGGATGGGCGCGTTCGCCGAGGGGCGTGCGATGCTCGCTGCCGCAGGTGCAGCCGGCGTTCATCCTCATGCCACGAGCGAAGCCGCCGAGCGCGCCGTCTGGGAGCGCGATCTCGCCAGGGCACATGACGACATGCGACGCATGGAGGAGTTCTACTTCGACCTGATCGAGGGGCGACTCACTGAGGAGGAGGCCGGCGCGCGCGGGTTCACGTTCATTGCCACCGCGACTGTACCGCAGGGGGCGTTCTACACGCTCGGCTGGCTGATGGCGGCAACGATCGAGACGGAATTCGGTCGTGACCGGCTCGTCGCTTCGACGTGCGACGCCCGCATGTTCATCGGCGATTATCAGCGCGCTGCGATCCGGCGGAATCGAGCTGCCGGGGACTCACGGCCGCTATGGTCGGAGGAGTTGCTGCGCCGGATCGGCGTTCCGGACGCCTGATCGACCCCGGTCAGACAGCGGTCACCTGGCCGATCCCTTTTCCTCAGTCGGCCGCCAGCGCGGTCACGGGACTGACGGAAGCCGCGCGCCGCGCGGGGAGCCACGCTGCCACCGCAGCGACCAGCAGCAGCACGACGGGCACCGCGACGAACGTGACAGGGTCCGTCGGTACAACGCCGTAGAGCTGCCCCTCGAGCAGCTGCGTCAGCCAGGCCGCTGCGATCATGCCGATGACCACTCCCGCCCCCGCCAGCGCGACACCCTCGCCCATCACCAGGCGCACGATGCCGCCCGGCCGCGCGCCCAGCGCCAGCCGGATGCCCATCTCGTTCGTCCGCCGTGCGGCGGTGAAGGATATGACACCGTACAGGCCGATGGCCGCGAGCAGCAGTGCAAGCGCCGCGAACGTCGCCAGCAGTACTGCCGTGAAGCGCGGCTGGGCCAACGCGGCGGCGGCCACTTCATCGAGCGTGCGCACGTCGGAGACGGGCAGCATCGGGTCGGCCTGCCGGATCTCCCGGCGCACCGCCGGCAGAACGTCGAGCGGACTTCCCGTCGTGCGTACCACGAGCGTCAGACCGCGCAGCGGTGACCCGCCGTTCCGCTCGCGTGAGAACTGCGAATGCATCAGCACCATCTCCTCGCGCACATCCTCGATCACGGCGTTGTGCCGCACGTCCGGTATCACGCCGATGATCTCGATCCACGGCTGGTCCTGCGTGCCGAGATGGAACCGCCTGCCAATGGCACTGACGCCCGGCCAGTAGCGCGCAGCCATCGTCTCGTTCACCACGGCGACCAGCGGCGCGTCCGCATGATCGGCGCGCGTGGGATAACGACCCGCCACCAGCGGGATGCCCATGGTCTCGAGGTAGCCGGCAGTGGCGATCTGCCAGTCGCCGTGAGGATTCGCCTCCGGCGTGCGCTCCACGCCCTCGATCGTGATGCCCCAGCTCCCGATCGTCTCCGTCAGCGGTAGCAGCCGTACCCCCGCCGCCGACTCCACACCCGGCAGTGCCGCGATCCGGTCGAGCAGCGTCTCGTAGAACTGCGTAACCCCTGCGTCATCGGGGTACGCGTCCGCCGACAGCGCGAGTCGCAGCGTCAGCACGTTCTCCGTGTCGAAACCGAGATCGATGCGGCGCATCTCGACGAAGCTCCGCGCCAGCAGCACGGCGCCGATCACGAGCACCAGCGACAGCGCAGTCTCGAGCACCACGAGAACCCTGCGGATACCGCGCCGCAACGGAGCGACGTCGCCGCGACTCGATGCCATGGTGCGTGCGACATCCACCCGCGACAGCTGCAGCGCGGGCGCCAGGCCGGCGAGCATCGTCGTCACGATCGCCAGCAGCGCGGTGAATCCAAGCACGGTCACGTCCAGCGAGATCTCGCGTGAACGGATCACATTCACCGGCACCATCGTGGCACCGATGCGAACGGCCGCCCAGGCCATGCCCAGGCCGAGCGCCGCCCCGGCGACGGCCAGGAGTCCGCTCTCGACCAGCAGCTGCCGCGCGATCCGCGCGCGGCTTCCGCCCAGCGCCGCCTGCGTCGCCACCTCGCGCCGGCGCGTGTCCGACCGCGCGAGCAGGAGATGCATTACGTTGGCGCACGCGATCAGCAGAATGAAACCGACGGCGCCAAACAGGATCAGCAGCGCGGGACGCACTCCGCCGAGCAGCAGGCCGTCCAGAGGAATCGCCGCACGATCGAGCCTGCCATCGGTGTTGGTGAGGTAGCCCGCACTCTCCCACGTTATGTCGGTCCGCCGGATCTCGGCGCTGGCCTGCGCGACCGTCGCATCCGCAGCCAGCCGCGCAACGATAAAGTACGAGCGGTCGCCCCACGACATGCTGGTGTCCGGCCCCATCTCGACCGGTATCCACAGCTCGGTCGGCCGCTCGTTGCGGTAATCGAGCGGAAGCTGGAAACCCGACGGCATGATCCCGATGACACGCCGCGGCTGGCCGTTCACCCGTATCGTTTCACCGATCAGATCGCTCCCGCCGAACCGCCGCTGCCACAGCTCGAACCCGATCACGACGACATCGGTCGCGCCCGCCTCCGCCTCCCCGGACGTGAACGTGCGTCCGCGCAGCGGCTCCACCGCAAGCGTACCGAACATGTTCGCTGTCACCGCCGCAGCGCTCACCCGCTCCGGCGCCGCGCCGTCCGTCAGATTGGCCGCGAAATCCGTGTATCCGGCAATGTCACTGAAGCTGCGCGTCGCTTCCCTGTACCCGAGCAGTTCCCGCAGGCTCAGCCACGTGTCATCCGCCTGACTGCCGGACGGATCCCAGAACAGAACCAGCCGCTCAGGGTCGCCATACGGGAACGGCTCCAGCAGTACACTGCGCACCATGCTGAACATGGCCGTGTTCGCACCCACGCCGAGCGCCAGCGTGCACAGCGCCACCGCCGTGAAGCCCGGCCGCTTCACCAGCCGCCGCATGCCCAGCCGCACGTCCTGCCCGAATCCATGCAGCAGATTGCCCGTCCACGTGTCCCGCATCTCCTCGCGGAACCGGTCCTGCCCGCCGAACGTCAACAGCGCCGCTCGCTTCGCCTCGCCCGACGCCAGGCCCGCCGCCTCTCGGCGCCGCCGCTCCTGCTCGACGTGGAACGCCATCTCCTCTTCCATCTCCCGCTCCAGCTCCCGCCTTCGCAGCAGATGCCGCATCCGCTCCCGCCAGCCGTCGAGTATTGACATGCCGTTCACCCGGCCCAGGCAAGCACACGATTCACGGCCGTCACCTGCCGCGCAAAACTGTCCCGCTGCCGCTCCAGATGTCGCTGCCCGGAAGCCGTTATGCGGTAGTAACGCGCTCGCCGTCCACTCTCCGTCTGCCGCCACTCCGCCCGGATCCACCCCTCCTTCAGCAGACGCTGCAGTGCCGGATACAGCGAGCCCTGATTCACATCGAACACACCGCGCGATACCTCCTGCAGCCGGCGTCCGATCCCGAAGCCGTGCTCCGGCCCCACGGACACCACGCGCAGTACCATCATGTCGAGTGTGCCCGGCAGCAGCTGGGCGGATTCACCGGCCACGAGTCCCTCCTGTAGAATGGCTACATGAAGGGTACGCGAGCTACATGTAGATAGTCAAGAGGAAAGGGATGGAGAGAGCCCTCGGCGCGACGGACGGCGATCGGGCGCTACGAGGCGCGGGCGGGGGGCGGAATCCGACAGCGGAGGCTTTTGGGCGTGCTTCGCGGCGTGGCTGCCTTCTTTAACGGAATCAATCGCGGAGGGCGCGGAGGGTGAGGAGGGCGCGGAGATGGATCGACCGTTCACCAGATCGGTGGCGTCACTAATCTGGTCTGGGCGAAATCTGGTCTGGTCGATGATCCTCCCCGCCCTCCGCCCCTCCGCGCCCTCCGCGATTGAATCTGTTAACACCCCTTCCCCAACCCCTCATCCCTGCCCACGCCGAGCACCGCGATGACGTGGAACGCGGGGATCAGCCTGCCTCGCCGACCTGCCGGCACAGCCACGCCCAGCGCGCATCGACATCCGCCTGGGCGTGCTGGATGGCCTCGTCGTCCATGTGCCGGAAGCGGCCCTGCGCGCGGACGTATTCGTCGATCGGATCACCCGGGTGGTCCGCCGTGAAGCGCCAGTCGACGCCGTTCTCGACCTCGAGCAGCGGGAAAACACGGTTGCGCACCGCCATGCGGCCCAGTTCGATCGTGCGCTCGTCGGAGTACTTCCATCCGGGTGGGCACGGTGAGAG
>DATHVW010000133.1:0-3613 GCA_035461085.1 Longimicrobiales bacterium
AGTCGCTCGAGGTGCTCACGAGCTTCGGGGCGGGAGGACGCCAGCCCGGGCAGTTCTTCGCCGTGCACAGCATCGCCACGGACTCGAAGGGCAACATCTACACGACTGAGACGTACGAGGGCAAGCGCGTCCAGAAGTTCGTGTACAAGGGGATCGGGAGCGTACCGGCGAACCAGGGCGTCGTGTGGCCGCAGCGGTGACGAGCCCGGCAAACGACTTTTTTCACCACAGAGCACACGGAGCACACAGAGGGCGGCCGGGTGCTGCGTCCGGTTCGCGGCGGAGCATTCATTTTTCTTTTGTTAACAACTGCTGCGCCGGATCGACGCGCAGAATCATGCGTGTTCCAGCGCTGCTGTAATAAAATGAATTCGTTCTCTGTGTGCTCTGTGTGCTCTGTGGTGAATAAAGAAGCCGGCCCCGCCGCGACGCCTAAGCGGGGCCAGCAACTCGTCCTCGTCAGTCAGCGTTCCGCGCTCCCACCACCGCGATGCACTCGATCTCCACGCGTGCGTTGGCGGCCATGCCGTTGACAGCGATGGCGCTCCGTGCGGGGCGGTGCTTCTCGAAGTAGCTGAGGTATACGTCGTTCATCGCGCCCCATTCCGCGAAGTCGGCCAGGAATACCGTGCACTTGACGACATCGTCCATGGTGGCGCCGTTCGCCTCGAGCAGCGTTTTGATGTTCTCCATCGCGGCGCGTGTCTCGGGCGTGATACCTCGCTCGCCGCCCAGGCCGAGCTGGCCTGACAGATAGAGCGTGCGGCCGACGCGGACGGCGCCCGACAGCAGCCTGCCGTTGTCGATGAACTCGATGTCCTGCTGCTGCTGCGCCTCCGCCCTGCCGACAGGGCCGCCGTCAGGCACCTGCATCATCCACAGAGCACCCGAAGCGGCGAGCGCCATGCCGCCGAGAACGACCGTCGTGAGCACGCGTGTGACCTTCATTGATATCTCCATTGCAGATGTTGTCAGATTGTGTTCTGTCGTGCGGCCCGCGCGATGTGCTCCGACGCGCGGAACGCGAGCGCCATGATGGTCATGGTCGGCTGGCCCCTGCCCGAAGTGACGAAGCTGCTGCCATCACAGATGAACAGGTTCGGCACGTCGTGTGACCGGTGGTAGCGGTCTACCACGGACGTGCGCGGATCGTCGCCCATGCGGCAGGTGCCGAGCAGATGTGCGCCGAGCGTGCTCTCCGGTGCGGGCTCACCCCACACCTTCCTGGCCCCGGCGGCCTCCATGATCTCGCGCGAGCGTTCCTGCAGGAAGGCCACCATGCTGAGGTCATCGGGATGATCGCGGTACGTGGCGCGGAGCGCCGGCCGGCCCAGCACGTCCTTCACCTCGGGATCGAGCGTGATCGTGTTCGTCTCGAGCGGCAGTGAAGTAGTTGCAGCCGCGACCTGCATCGTGCGCGTATAGTACTCGCGCAGCCGGTCCTTGTACTGCTGCCCCCACCACGGCTCATCAGGGGGCATGTTGAATGCGCTGAAGAGAATCGGGCCCGGGAACATGCGGCCGTCGAGGCCGCCGCCGCCGTAGAACCCGCGCTTCGGATCGCTGTCGTAGAAATCGTGGATGATGCGGGTTACCTGCACGCTCTTGTACTCGTTGAGCGGGTGCTCGAACAACGCGTACGTATCACCATGCGCGTTCCACATCATGTACTTGCCGACGAGTCCGCTCGAGTTGGCCAGGCCGTCCGGGAACTGCGGCGACTGCGAGAGCAGCAGCAGCCGCGGCGTCTCCGCGCCGTTGGCCGCGAGGATGACGGAGCGTGCCTGCTGCCGGTGCTCCGTGCCGTCACCGTTCACGTACGTGACACCGGTCGCACGGCCGGCCGCGTTGGTATCGACGCGCAGCACCGTAGACAGCGGTCGGATCTCGCAGTTGCCGGTGTCCATCGCGGCGGGAATCATGGCCGCGAGTGTGGACGACTTCGCGCCCATCTCGCACCCGTAGCCCATGCAGTAGCCGCAGTGGGCGCACGCATTGCGACCGTTGAACGGCTGTGACAGGATGGCCAGCGGCGCAGGCTGCGCGTTCAGGCCGAGCTTCCTCGCACCCGCTTCGAGCAGTACCCCGGACGACTTCACCGGCATCGGCGGAAGCGGGTAGGGCCGCGAGCGAGGCGGATCGTTCGGACCCGGCGCGCCGGACACACCGATCTCCCAGTCCACGCGTGTATAGTACGGCTCGATCTCCTCGTACGTGATCGGCCAGTCGGCGAAGCCGGTGCCGGGGATGGCGCCGAGCAGGGACCGCTCACGGAAATCCACGGGCCGAAGGCGCCAGAAGTTGGCTGTGAAGTGAACGCTGCTGCCGCCCACGCCCGACGAGTACAGGAGCGGTGGCGGTCCGCCCTGCACCACTTCCGCCTTTTCTTCCGCCGACTTGCGGAACGTCTGCGGGAAATCTGTCTGCGACGGGAGCAGTGAGTTGTAGAAATAGGTGTCGAGCTCGTCGTGGCGGAAGTCCTGCGCCGTGCGCCACGGCCCCTGTTCGAGGACGACGACGCTGAACCCCGCAGTGGCCAGCTCCTTTGCCATGATGCCGCCCGCCGAGCCGGAACCGACGATGACGAAATCGACTGTCTCGCCCTGGGCGAAGGTGCGCTGTCTCATGCTGCACCGCCGGCGTTTCGTGTGTTCTGGTCGTCGTACCAGCCGAAGGGCGGCTGATATGCCGCTGCGTGCTCCATCCCGAGCAGCGTGAAGCCCGCATGATCGCGGTTGCCGCCATGCGACGAATCGGAGAATGTGCCGGCGAGCGTCAGCATGCGCGCCATGAAGAAGAACTCCGATTCCTCGACATCGTGCATGATGGCATCCTGCTGCTCCGGGGCGGCATCCGCGAACGCCACGGCGTGCGCCGCCGTTGCGCGTGCATCGAGATCCGCCAGCCCGCCGGCGAGCATGTCCCGCAACCCGCCGAAGGGACCGCTCAACGCCGCATCGACGAACCAGGCCGCGCCCGCCTCTTCGGCACCCGGGAGCCCGTCGCCGGACGGGATGATCCGCGCGGCGAAGGCGCGCATCACGCGGCCTTCCTCCGGCGTCAGGTTCGTGAACGGATCATTGCGGAGCGCGGCGTCGCGCGCGCAGGCGGACAGTGTGGCGAGGGCGGGAAGCTGCAGCCACAGCCAGCCGCCGCCCAGCAGTGCGGCAGTGGATGAGACGAACTCCCGACGGGTCGGCTCGGACATGTCGGTACCAGGAATGTCGGATTGTGCGAAAGGCTACGGGGGCATTCCAGTGTGCACCCGCGCCCGGTGCGAGGCAAGGTCTACGTCGCGGACTTCCGGGCCCCCGGTCGGGCCCGTGGCAGCGCCGTCACGCTCTCACCCCCACAGACCCCTCCACGTGTACCAGGCGAACAACAGCATGGGACCGTATACGCTGGCGACGGCGGCCGCGACGACCAGCCCGGCCCGCAGCCAGCCGTGCCAGCGCCGCTCACCCGTGAACTGCACCACGGCCGCCACTCCGTACAGCGCCTCCACACCGCGGACCACCCAGGCGATCCAGCCGGGCGCACCCGCGTACAGCGCCAGCGTGAGAGCGGTTTCCATCAGGGCAATCAGGGCACTCGCGTACAGCACCATCACGTA
>DATHVW010000134.1:0-3017 GCA_035461085.1 Longimicrobiales bacterium
CGGCCGGCGCCAGGAATACGAGGAGAAGGAGTACTTCGAGCCGGTCAGCGTCGAATCGCGCGACCTGTACGACCATCTGCGCGACCAGCTGGTGCTGCTGCGGCTCTCTCCGCGGCAGGTGCTGCTGGGCGAGGAGATCATCGGCAACATCGACGAGAACGGGTACCTGACGTGCTCGCTCGAGGAGGTGGTGAAGGGACTCAATCTGTGGCTGCAGGATGCGGGTGCGGACTGGGCGGAGGAGGAAGGCGGCGAGGCTGTGCCGTTCACGCTCGAGGACGGCGACGAGATGCTGCGGATCATCCAGGCGTTCGATCCGGCCGGCATCGGCGCGCGTGACCTGCGCGAGTGCCTCGTGCTGCAGCTTCAGGATTTCGAGATGGAGGACACGCTGGCGTACCGCATCGTGCGCGAGTACTTCGACCAGCTGATCAACCATCGATGGTCGGAGATCTCGAAGGACCTGTCGATCACGCCGAAGGATGTGCAGAGCGCCGCCGACGAGATCGCGAAGCTGGATCCGAAGCCGGGCCTCAAGTACTCGGCGCCGCCGGACAACTACATCACACCGGACCTGATCGTCGAGAAGATCGACGGCGAGTACCTGGTGTTCCTGAACGACACCAGCCTGCCGCGGCTGAAGCTGTCGCGTGCGTACCGCGAGATCGCGAAGGACAAGAGCAAGTTCAAGGGCGAGAACAAGGAGTTCATCAGCAACAAGCTGAACAGCGCGAACTGGATGATCCAGGCGATCGAGCAGCGTCGTCAGACCATGCTGAAGGTGATGAACTTCATTGTGGATCGTCAGCGCGAGTTCTTCGAGAAGGGCGTGCAGTATTTGAAGCCGCTGACGCTGCGCGAGGTGGCGGAGGTCATCAACATGCACGAGTCCACCGTGTCGCGTGTGACGAACGAGAAGTTCGTGCAGACGCCGCGCGGTGTGCTGCCGCTGAAGTTCTTCTTCTCGAGCGGCCTGTCCACGACGTCGGGTGAGGACGTGAGCGCACGCGGCATCAAGGCCAAGATCCAGAAGCTGGTGTCCGACGAGGAAGCGAAGCGACCGCTGACGGACCAGGCGATCGTGAACATTCTGAAGGACGAGGGCATCCAGATCGCGCGTCGCACGGTCGCGAAATACCGCGACCAGCTCGGGATTCTGTCCGCGCGGATGCGCAAGCGCGTGTGAGCGGACGCGGCACCCGCTCTGCAGAACGGCTCGTCTTCGCATGAGCACGTCCCGGATAACGGCCGGACGCCCGTGCTCCGGGTCACGGCGCTGCTCCGCTGGGCCGTCCTGCAGAGTGGGTGCCGCGTCCGGCCTGCCGCAGAACGGGAGCTGACGCCCCATGTCGCAGCCCGCCCCGATGACGGAACCGGCCAGCCCGCCGCGGCTCAGCGCGGCCGCGCGCCGTGACTTCGCCGTTATAGTTCCCGCCTACAACGAAGCCGACAACATGGCGGACCTCGTGCGCGAGCTGCGCGCGACGTTCGAGCGGCACGGCCTCGCGGGCGAGGTCCTGCTGATCGACGATGGCTCGACGGATGGCACCGGCGAGCGGGCGGCCCGGGAGGCGGGCGACTGGGGTCGGCTCCGGGTGATCACCCATCGCCGGAACTTCGGCAAGACGGAAGCGATGGTCACGGGCGCGGAGAACACGGACGCGCGGTGGGTGATTCTGTTCGACGCCGACCTGCAGCATGGCACGGAGGAGATCCCGCGCTTCCTGGAGAAGCTGGACGAGGGCTTCGACATCGTGACGGGCCGGAAGATCGGTCGCTATGAGAAGGCGGCGGTCTCCAGCATCTACAACCGGCTGAGCCGCGTCATCTTCGACATCCCGGTGTCCGATACGAACTCGATGAAGGGGTTCCGCCGCGACATCCTGGACGAAGTCCGGCTGCGCCACGACTGGCACCGGTTCTTCGTCGTGCTCGCGTATGCGCGCGGCTACAGCATCACCGAGATCGACATCGCGCTGCATCCGCGCCGGCATGGCGTCGCGAAGTATGCCGGACGCAGCCGCATCCTCGTCGGACTGCTCGACCTCATGTCGGTGTGGTTCTTCCTGTTCTTCTCGCGCAAGCCGATGATGCTCTTCGGCATCAGCGGCCTGATCATGGCGGCCGCGGGCATACTCGTGGGCGCGGTCACGATCGTGCTGCGCGTGGCGCACTGGGTGTCGCCGATCGGCTACCGGCCGCTGCTCTACCTCGTCATTCTCCTCGAGGTCCTCGGTTTCCTGCTGTTCGGGTTCGGCTTCATTGCCGAGCTGGTCGCGCAGCAGTATGCCGAGATCGATTCCCTGCAACGCGACGTCGCGCGCCTGTCCCGGACGGATGACACGCGTCGCGACGGCTCCACCCGGATACCGCGACCCTGATGACAACAGTTACGCCACGGGTGCTGGTCGTCGTCGGCACCCGGCCGGAAGGCATCAAGCTCGCTCCGGTCGTCGATGCCCTGAGAGCGCGCGGTGATGTCGTCGATGCGCGTGTCGCGCTCACGGGTCAGCACACCACGCTGATCGACCAGGTGCTCGACGTGTTCGCGCTCGAGGCGTCATGGGATCTCGGCATCATGAAGGAGGGCCAGGATCTCTACGATGTCGCCCACGGCTGCCTGGACGGACTGCGCGGCGTCGTGCGGGAGTTCCGGCCGGACATGCTGCTGGTGCAGGGCGACACGGCCACGGTGTTCTTCGGCGCTCTGGTCGGATTCTTCGAGCGCATCCGGGTCGGGCACGTCGAGGCTGGGCTCCGCAGCGGTGACAAGTGGCAACCGTACCCGGAGGAGATCCTGCGGCGAATGACGGGCGTGGCCGCAGACGCCCACTTTGCTCCGACGCCGCGCGCCAGGGACAACCTGCTCCGCGAGAACGTCGATCCTGAGACGATCTTCCTCACGGGTAACACCGTGGTGGACGCGGTGCAGCGGATGGCGAGCGTGCCGCACGAGCCGGTAGACGCAGCGCTGCGCGACGTCGTCGCGAGCGGGCGGCGGCTCGTGCTGCTGACGG
>DATHVW010000135.1:0-12004 GCA_035461085.1 Longimicrobiales bacterium
TCAATGGACGATTCGCCGCGCATGAGACACTCAATCGTCCAGCGGCAGCGCCGGCGGCCGCGGCAATGGAAAGTTGAGCGCGCCACGCGCGCTCAATCCTCCATTCGTGAAGATCGAGGTCGCCGGATGGAAGATTCGCGACCGCGCCGAGCATGCCCCGCGCCTGGCCCCTTCCGCCCTGTTCCCGACAGGTCGTAACCTGTAGTTCCCGCGTGCGTGCGACTGCGCGTGCGCCTTCCGCATGCCCCTGCACCCTGCCCACGCCCACGATAACCTGGCACCAGCCGTAGCCGTCGGCAGGCCGGGGCCAGGCAGGTGTTCGCAGCCCCCGAAGGATGAAGGCGCCGGACGCTGGTTACCGCGTCCGGGCCCTCTCCCTCTGCAGCTCGACCAGATCGGCCGACCAGCGTGTATCGTCCCCGAGCAGGTGCTTCACGAAGTACTCCGCCCTCAACCAGAACCAGTAGTCGCTCATATTGCCGTAGCCGTGGCGCTGGCCGGGGAAGACGAAGTAATCGAAGCGCTTGTTTGCCCGGATGAGTGCCTGGACCATGCGCAGGGTATTGGCATGGTGGACGTTGTTGTCGATGTCGCCGGTGGTGAGCAGCAGGTGCCCCTTGAGGTTGGCGGCGAGCTCCGGGTTGCCGTCGATGTCGTACTCGAACGTGACCTGGCCGGAGTCACCGACCACCTCCTCGACGCCGTGATGGGTCTCGGACCACCAGCGGTTGTAGATGTCGTTGGTGTGATTGCCGGAGCTGGACACGGCGACATCGAAGAAGTCGGGATAGACGAGCATGGCGGCGGTGGACATGAAGCCGCCGCCGGAGTGGCCGTAAATGCCGACGCGGTCGATGTCGATGAACGGGAGCTCATCGGCGAGCTGTTCCACGGCGGCCTTCTTGTCGTCGAGGCCGTAGTCGCGAAGGTTGCCGTAGCCGTAGTTGTGGTACCACTTCGAGCGGGACGGATGACCGCCGCGGTTGCCGACCGTGATGACGACAAAGCCGAACTGTGCGAGCGCGGTTTCGTACCGGCTGGTGGAGAATGATTTTGCGACCGACTCGGTCTGCGGGCCTGGATAGACATACTCGATGATGGGGTACCTCTTGTTCGGATCGAAGTCGAACGGCAGGTACATGACGCCGAACAGGTCCGTCACGCCGTCGGCCGCCTTCACCTTGAAGGGCTGTGGCATCTGCCAGCCGGCAGCGCGCAGCCGCGAGAAGTCCGCTTCCTCGAGCGGCATCACGTCGGCGCCGTTCGAGCGCTTCAGCACGGCGGCGGGGACGGTATTCACACGTGAGAAGTTGTCCACGATGAAGCGAGTGGACGGGCTGACGCTGGCCTGGTGGTCGTAATCGCCCGGATTGAGCAGCCGCAGGTTCGAGCCATCGGCGTTCACGCGGTACAGATGGCTGTAGTACGGATCCTCGTCCTGCTCGCGGCCGCTCGCCGCGAAGTAGATGACGCCGTTCTGGGCATCGACTGCCTCGACGCCGCCCACTGCGAACGGTCCCTCGGTCAGGCGATTGCGCAGCTCGCCGTCGGGCGCGTAGCGATACAGGTGGGCCCAGCCATCGCGCTCCGACCACCAGATGATGTCGCCGTTCGGCAGCATCTCCGGATTGCGTGTCTCCATGTACGTGTTGAGCCGCTCCTCGAACAGTGTGCGCGCCGTGCCGGTGTTCGCGTCGGCGACCATCATGTCGACGCGGTGACGGTCGCGGCTGATGCGCACGAAGTGAAGCTGGTCCGAGCCGCTGCCGAGCCAGAGCTGACGGAACGGCTCCTCGGTGTCCGGATAGCGGATCTGCCGTGCCGTTGCGATGCTGAGCGACTCGTCCTTCCATGCATCGGGCCACGTCACCTTCGTCGCGGTGCGGGCCGGCAGGTCGTAGATCCACAGCTCGCTCTGCGTGACCTTCTCCTCGCCCGGCATGTCGTAGCGGTACGTCTCGAGCTCCGGCCGGTCGTTGCCTGTCGAATGGATGACCCAGAGGTCGCCGACCTCGCGCTGGTCGCTCCGCACGATTGCGAACCGCCGCGAGTCCTTCGCCCAGACGACGCTCACCGGCTTGCGCTCGCCTTCCTTCTTCGCGCGTTCCTGGTCGGTGTCGCCGCGTTGCGTGCGTGCCCAGCTGTAATGCTCCACGCCGTCCTCGGTCAGCCGGATCTCCTCGACCTCCAGCGCCTGGTCCAGTGAATCGGCCTCCTCGCCATCCTCGCCGCGCCTGACATCCAGGATCCGTGCGTACTCGGCGGCTGACATCATGTGCAGGTCGTGGTTGCGTGCGAACACGATGATGCTGCCGTCCGGTGACACGCTCGCCCAGTCCGGGTGATCGTCGGGCTCTTCCCGCTCCTCCAGCTCACGCAGCGTCTGCGTGTCCACGTCGTAACGGAAGTGGTGAACCTTCTTGTCCGGCTCTCCTCTGCGCTGGCGGCGCTGCTCCTGCTGCTGGAGCGTGTCCACCCGCTCGCCGAGGACGCCATCGTCCTCCTTCTCCTCGTCCTGCGTGGATTCCACCTCGAACTCGAGCGTGCTCGCATCGATGAAGCGGATACTGCGGATCGGGAGATGCTGTGCGTCGTAGGGGTCGCGCGTGATGCGGGTGAGCTCCGCCGCGAGCACGTCGTTATCGAAGATCGCGCGCCGCATGCCGCGCTCGGGATCCACGATCATGTACGACCGGCCGTCGCTCGTCTCGAACTCGTACCAGAACCGTTCGGTCCCCTCGATCCAGCGCGGCGCGACGCTGGTGCTGTGCAGCAGGGCGTCCAGCTTGTAGGGGGCAAAGCGCGCGGCCAGCCGGTAGTTCGCCGAGCCGGGACCGCCCACGACGATCTCCGGCTCCGGCAGCATGTCGACGCGGGCCGTCCATTCCCCCAGCTCCGCAGCCTGCTGACCCATCGCAGCCGTCGATGCCAGGAGCGTGAGTGCAGGCACCAGCGCCAAAGCCGCCAGCTGCCCCCTGCGCCAGAGCGCCCGGGCGATTCCCTTCATCAAAGCCTCCGGAGGATTCTGTGTGTTTCCACGAGGATAGGGGCGATCGGGGATTCACGCCAGCGCGCCTGGGCGGCCGTTCCGGCGGGGAACCTTGCCTGCCGTCGGGGGCACGGGATACTCTGCCGCGAACCACGCACAGGCAAGCAGAAGGAATTGTTCCCGCTCAGAGACGACAACCCGACCCTTCTCACCCCCGTAGTCACGATCGTGCTGATCCTGGCGAACATCGCCGTATGGGTCTACGTGCAGGGCATGGGTTTCGACATGGATGTGCTGGCGGATTCGGTGTGCCGATTGGGCGCCATCCCCGCGGAGATCACGGGCCGCACCGCCGGCTACGACGGCGTGGATCTGGGTGAGGACATGCCGCCGTGCGTGTTCGGCGGTCTGACGTATGGCGGCATGCTGACGAGCATGTTCCTGCACGGCAGCTGGCTGCACCTGATCGGCAACATGTGGTTTCTCTGGCTGTTCGGGAACAACATCGAGGATTCGATGGGGCACGTGCGGTTCGTCGTGTTCTATCTCTTCACCGGCCTGGCTGCGGCGGGCGCACACGTCTTCATGGCGCCCGGCTCGCCCGTCCCGATGGTCGGGGCGTCGGGCGCGATCAGCGGGGTGATGGGTGCCTATCTGCTGCTCTACCCGCGCATCCGGATCGAAACGCTCTTTATCTTCGTCATCTTCCTGCGCATCATACCGGTGCCCGCGTGGTTCGTGCTGATCCTCTGGTTCGGTCTGCAGGTCCTGTCGGGATATACGGACCCGATGGCGACGGGGGGCGTGGCGGTGTGGGCGCACGTCGGCGGCTTCGTGGCCGGTGTGCTGTTGATCAAGCTGTTCGAGAACCGGGCGCTGACTGCGGCCCGGCAGCAGCGCGTCCAGGTGAGCGGTCCGGGCTGAGCCGGTGCCGCCGCACACATTTCAGATTCACTTCACACATCGGGCGGTCACGGGATGAAGCTGTCCATCCGTTCTGGCCTCGTGGTGCTCTGGCTCTTCGCCGGTGCGCTGTTGCTTTCCGGCATGTACGCCACGCGCACAGCGGCGAGCGTCGCACCGTCTGCGTCGCAGTCGCCTGATTCGGCAGTCGCCTCGCCCGGAGGTCAGGACCCGGCGGTCATGTCGCCGAGCCAGCAGCAGGCGGTCGATTCCGCGGCCGTTCAGCCGTCCGGCCCGCCGGCGTCCGGGGTCGGCGGCGCGGAGACCCCGGTCGACACCGCGGCTGCTCAGTCGGAGGGCGGCATATCCGTGCGGCGCATCGCCGACATCGATACGCCCATCCATCAGCGGCTGGTTTCGGTGATCGGCATGATCACGCTGCTGTTCATCGCCTGGCTGCTGAGCGTGAACCGGGCGATGATCCCGTGGCGCGTTGTGCTCTGGGGACTGGGCCTTCAGATCCTCTTCGCGCTGCTCATCCTGAAGACGCCGGCAGGTGAGGCGTTCTTCACGTGGATCAACACGGTCATCGTATCGCTGCTCGGGTTCACGGAAGCGGGCGCCCGCTTCCTGTTCGGGAATCTGGTGGTGAACAACGTGCCGGTCGGCGTCGGCGAGCCGGGCAGCGGCTCGTTCACTCCGACCGCGGGCATGGTCGCGAATACGGGCGCATTCTTCGCGTTCAACGTGCTGCCGACCATCGTGTTCTTCTCATCGCTCATGACAATGCTGTACTACCTCGGCATCATGCAGGCGGTGGTGAAGGGTATGGCGTGGGTGATGATGCGCACGATGAAGACGTCGGGCGCCGAGACGCTCTCGGCCGCGGGCAACATCTTCCTCGGCCAGACGGAAGCGCCCCTGCTCATCAAGCCGTACGTCGCAGGAATGACGATGTCGGAGCTGATGGCCGTGATGACGGGCGGCTTTGCGACCGTCGCGGGTGGTGTCATGGCCGCATTCGTCGGCATGCTGATCTTCTACTTCCCCGACATTGCCGGTCACCTGATGGCGGCGTCCGTGATGTCGGCGCCGGCAGCGCTCGTATTTGCCAAGATCATCTGGCCCGAGACGGAAGAACCGGTCACACGCGGCACCCTCAAGGTGGAGGTCGAGAAGATCGATTCGAACGTGCTGGACGCGGCCGCACGGGGCGCGGGCGAAGGTCTGCACCTGGCGATGAACGTGGGTGCGATGCTGCTCGCGTTCATCGCGCTGATCGCGCTGCTGAATGCACTAATCGGCTGGATCGGCGGCATAACGCAGCTGACCGATTTCTTCCAGAACATCGGCTGGCTCGGCGCAACGCAGCCGCTCAGCCTGGACTCGATCCTCGGCTGGCTGCTGGCGCCGCTCGCATGGCTGATGGGCGTGCCATGGGCCGACGCGCCCGAGGTCGGATCGCTGATCGGCATCAAGACCGCCGTGAACGAGTTCGTGGCGTACCTCCAGCTCAGCGCGATGCTCTCGGGGGACACGGCGCTCTCGCCGAGGTCGGTCGTGATCGCGACCTACGCACTGTGCGGATTCGCGAACTTCAGCTCGATCGCCATCCAGATCGGCGGCATTGGCGGGATCGCGCCTTCACGCCGGAGCGATCTCGCGCGGATCGGTCTGCGCGCAATGATCGCCGGCTCGCTCGCGGCGTTCATGACGGCGACCATCGCAGGGATACTCGTGTGACGCAGCACCAGGTCAACGCGGCAGCGGATGCAGTACGCGCGCGCGACGCCCGCGTGCCGCATGTCGCGCTCATCCTCGGCTCCGGGCTCGGCGCGCTCGCCGATGAGATCGAGGCTCCGGTACGGATACCGTTCGGCGAGATCCCGGGATTCCCTCAGGCGGCCGTGGAGGGTCACGCCGGGCGACTCGTCATCGGCGAGCTGGAGGGCATTACCTGCGCCGCTCTCCAGGGGCGCTTCCACATGTACGAAGGCCATGATGCCGCGGTGGTGGCATTGCCCGCGCGCATGCTGCTCGCGCTCGGCGCCCGCACACTGATCGTGACGAATGCCGCCGGCGGCATCAACCGCTCCTTCGTTGCCGGCGATCTGATGCTGATCGAGGATCATATCAACCTCACCGCGCGGAGCCCGCTGACGGGGCCCGTCCTGGACGGTGAGACGCGGTTCCCGGATATGACCCATGCGTATGACGCCCGACTGCGCGAAGCGGCCGAACGTGTGGCTGCCGGCCAGTCGCTGCGACTGGTGCGCGGCGTGTACGCGGCGGTACCGGGGCCGAGCTACGAGACGCCCGCGGAGATCCGCATGCTGGAGCGGCTCGGCGCCGATGCGATCGGCATGAGCACGGTGCCGGAGGTGGTCGTCGCGCGCGCACGCAACGTGCCTGTGCTCGGCGTTTCGCTCATCACGAACCTGGCTGCCGGTCTCAGCGCGAGTCCGCTCTCGCACGAGGAGGTCGTGGCCGCGGGCAGGGAGGCGCGCGGCAGGTTCGCCGGCCTCATCCGCGGCGTGCTGCGTGACATCGCCAGCGAGGACGCTTGATTCGCCGACGGCTACACCAGAGATTGAGATCGTCTCTCCCTGACAGAACCGTCACCGGAGCTGGTGCGATGCGTGGGTTACGAAGCCTGATCCGCCCCTGGTTGTTGCTGCTCGTCCTCCCGGTCGCGTGTGCCGACACGGAGAGCGCCGACTCCGACGCCGTCGATGCCGAATACGGCGGTACCGTCGTCATCGCGAACAACTCCGATCTGACGGACATGAACCCGCTCGTCGCGGGTGAGAAGTTCTCGCAGGAAGTCAACCGTTTCATGCTGTTCCTGCCGCTCGTGCGACACGCGGAGGATCTCTCCCTGGTGCCTGCACTCGCCGTGAGCTGGGAGATGCTCGGCGATACCGGCGTGGAGTTCCGCCTCCGGCGCGATGTCCGCTGGCATGACGGTGTGCAGACCACGGCGCGCGACGTGGTGTTCACGTTCCAGCGTGCGAAGGATCCGGAGAGCGCATTCCCGAACGCGGACTATTTCCAGCTGTGGACGGGCGTCGAGGCGCCGGACTCGTTCACGGTCCGCTTCACGTTCGAGCCGCACATGGATCCGCTCGCCGGCTGGGCGTTCCTTCCCATTGCTCCGGCTCATCTGCTCGACAGCATCCCGCCCGCGCGCATGCTCCAGGCGGCGTTCAACCGTGCACCTGTCGGCAACGGCCCGTTCCGTTTTGTCGAGTTCCGTCAGAACGATCGCTGGGTGTTCGAGGCCAATCCTGATTTCCCGGAGGCGCTCGGCGGGCGACCGTACCTCGACCGCATCGTGTGGCGCCCGATTCCGGACGCCAGCGCGCAGCTGACGGAGCTGCGCACGGGGGGGGTCGATATCGTGCTGACGCCGATCGCGGAGCAATACGACCCGATCCGCAGCGCGGAGGGATTCCGCGGGATCGAACGGCAGGGCAGGCAGTTCGCAAACGTCATCTGGAACGGCCGCACTCCGCCGCTCGATGATCCGAACGTGCGCCTCGCCCTGGGCCTTGCGATCAACCGGCAGCAGATCATTGAAGTGCTGCGCGCCGGCTTTGGCACACCCGCGGTCGGGCCGATCGGGCCGTCGCACTGGGCATTCGATGAGTCCGTCGAGCCCCTGCCGCATGCGCCGGACAGCGCGCGCGCACTCCTGCGCGCCGCGGGTATCGACGACCGTGATGGCGACGGCGTGCTCGAGCTATCGAATGGCGAACCGTTCGAGATCGAGCTGAAGATCCCGGCAGGCAGCGTCATTAATCGCGACATGGCCGAGCTGATCCGCGGCGACCTCCAGCGCATCGGAGTGCGTGTTTCCACGCGTCCCACGGATTGGGGCACGCTGATCGATGACTTCACCAGCCCGGAGCGCAGGTTCGACGCGTTCCTGCTGGGCTTCGAGATCGACTTCAGGCTGAACCTCTACGACACGTTCCACAGCCGCGCGCTCGGCACGCCGAACCAGTTCGCGTCCTATTCGAATCCGCGCGTCGATTCGCTCATCGACCAGGCCCGTCGCGCGCGCACGCTCGACGAGGCACGCCCGATGTATGCCGAGATCCAGCGGATCCTGCGTGATGAACAGCCGTGGTCTTTCCTGTACTTCTATCCCGACCTGGTCCTGCTGCGGGATCGGCTGCAAGGCGTCGAGATGGATGACCGTGGTGCGTTGCTGACCGTCGGCAGGTGGTGGGTCACGGATGCGGCGACCGCGTCGGGACGAAGTGATTCAGCGGCCCGTTCCCAGCCCCGAGATTCGGCGCCTGGACAATAGCGCGATGCACGAAGTCGAGCGCCTGCTCGACCGCCTCGGAGAGCGTAGTGCCGCGCGCAAGCAATGCCGTAATGGCGGCCGACAGCGTGCAGCCCGTGCCGTGCGTGCTGCGCGTGTCGATGCGCGGGCGCCTGAATTCGCGAACGGTGCTGCCATCGTAGAGGACATCGACCAGCTCGTCGCCGCGCAGGTGGCCGCCCTTCACGAGCGCGGCGGATGCTCCCGCTGCGACGAGCCGGCGCGCCGCCCGATGCATCGCTTCCGCGTCCTTCACGGAGAATCCGGCGAGGATCGCTGCTTCATCGAGGTTTGGCGTGACGAGGCTGCAGAGCGGAACCAGCTCGTCGAGAACCGCATGCTGCGCATCCTCGTCCAGCAGCCGGTCTCCGCTCGTGGCAACCATCACCGGATCCAGCACGTAGTTCGGCAGTGCATGGTCGCGAATGGATTGCGCGACCGCGCTCACCAGTTCGCGCGTCGCGAGCATGCCGGTCTTCACGGCGCGCGGCGGCAGGTCGCTCGCGACTGCGGTGATCTGCGCCGTGACAATGTCCAGCGGCACGGCATGCACATCGGTAACACCGAGCGTGTTCTGCACGGTGATCGCCGTGATCGCGCTCGTCCCGAACACACCGAACGCGTGGAACGTCTTCAGGTCCGCCTGGATGCCGGCGCCACCGCCGCTGTCGCTGCCGGCGATCGTCAGCGCGACCACGCGGGGATCGTTTTCCGTATGCATGCCGGTAACGTACTGCAAAAGAGCCGGCGTGGCAGGGTCTCCACGCCGGCTCGTTCTGTTCTGCGGTGGCGACCCGCCTCAGCTCGCGGCCGGGCGGTATCCCCGCAGCCGGCTCTTCATCGAAGAGTAGCCGGCGTCGTCCGTGCGCCCGCCACGCTGGCTGGGCGACAGGCGATTGATGTACGCCTGCGTGTTGTCTACTCGGTCCTGCGTCAGCGGGTGAGTGGAGAACCACTGCTCCACCGAGCTCGGCGAACGCTGCTGGTCGGCGATCAGCACGCTGAAGAACGACGTCAGGCCGTTCGGGTTGATACGGCTGTTCGCGAGCAGCGAAACGGCCGACGCATCGGCTTCGTTCTCCGCGCCGCGGCTGTGCCTCGCGAAATACAGATTACCGCCGACACCGATCGCGGCCTGCTCGACGCCCGTGGGTGCGCGGCCGAGCAGCACATAGCCCAGCGACAGGCCCAGGTTCGCGGCCTGCATCTTCTCCATCTGCTCCACGCCGTGGCGCAGCTCGACGTGCGCGATCTCATGGGCCAGCACGCCGGCGAGCTCCGACATGTTCCGCGTGCGCTCGATCAGACCGCGGTTGACGTACACGTGACCGCCGGGCACCGCGAACGCGTTGATCTGCGATGCGTTGACCACGTAGAAGTTGTAGTTGTACTGCCGGTTGCCCTGCTGGGCGATCGACCGGCCGAGGTTGTTTACGTAACGGGTGACGGCTGCGTCATTGACGATGGGCAGCTGCCGATTGATCTCGGCCGAATACTCCTGCCCCATCTGGACTTCCTGCTGGTGCGATATGCCGCAGGCGCCGACAGCCGCCGTGCTGCCGGCGACGAGCGCCAGCGCGACGGGTCTCCGGAACCACTGCTTGAGGCGAATCATCGGCGTTCGTGCTCCTGTCTCTACATCGGTGGACGCCGCGCACCGCGCGCGGCTCGGCGCATGCAACGCGCCCGTCCTGCAAGATCGTGCAAGTGCAAGGGAGCAAAGGCCGTTCCACTCGTGATATCATGCTGAGCCGGGCCCAGGCGGGCAGGGTAAAGGCCCTCCATCGCAGGACGGGGCGCGAGGAATCGGGCGAGTTCCTGGTGGAAGGGATCCGCCAGGTCGAGGACCTCGTCGCATCGCAGGTTGTCCCCCGTCTGGCGCTGATTTCGCCCTCACTTGAGGACACCGACCGGGGCAGGGATCTCGCTGCGCGCGTGCGCGCGATCACGACCACAATCGACGTCTCCGAGGCCGAGCTGGGCCGGCTGGCGACCACGGAAACGACGCAGGGTATCGTGGTGGTCGCGACGATACCCCGCACCACGCTCATGGACGTGCCGCTGCGGGAGCGCGCGCTGGTCATTGTGCTCGACGCCGTGCAGGACCCGGGCAACTTCGGCACGATCGTGCGCAGCGCCGATGCATTCGGTGCGGCGCTTATCGTGGTGCTGCCGGGCACCGTAGACCCGTGGAACCCGAAGGCAGTGCGCTCGGCCGCGGGCTCATCGCTGCGCATTCCGATCGTGGAAACGACGCTCGACACGGTGCTCGAGCACCTCCGCGCGAACGGCGCGCTTCTGCTGGGTGCCGACATGGCCGGCGAGAGCGTGGAGGGAGTGCGCCACGATGGACCGGTTGCTCTGGCGCTCGGCAATGAAGGCGCCGGTCTGAGCGATGCCGTGCGTGCTGCGTGCGACCGGCTGGTGTCGGTGCCGATCGGCGGCTCGGCCGAATCCCTCAATGTCGGTGTTGCGGCCGGCATCCTCATGTATCTGCTGTCGAGGACCTCGTGACGGAATCACCCGACTGGCTGCTCTGGCTGTTCGCAGGCATTGTGGGCGCTGCGATCGGATCGTTTCTCAACGTCTGCATCTACAGGTGGCCCGCCGAGCAGTCGGTGATCAGCCCGCCGTCGCGCTGCCCGTCATGCGGGCACCCGCTCGCATGGTACGACAACATCCCGGTCATCGGCTGGATCGTGCTGCACGGACGCTGCCGCTACTGCGGCACCGGCGTGTCGGCGCAGTATCCGCTCATCGAGCTCGCGACTGCGCTCATATGGATCGCAGCCGTCGCGCGCTTCGGGCCCGCGTTCGCCGCCCTGCATTCCGCCATCTTCCTGACGATCCTGCTCGGCATCGCGATGACCGACGCGCGCGAGATGGTCATTCCCGACCAGTTCACGCTCGTCGGTGCCGCGATCGGGATTGCACTCGCGACCGTCACGGGCGGTGTCACGTTCGTGCACGCCATCCTCGCGGCCGGGCTCGGCTATGTTCTGTTGTGGGCGGTGAAGCTCGGTGCGGAAAAGGCGCTCGGCAAACCGGCCCTCGGCATCGGCGACATCCACATGATGGTGTTCGTCGGTGCGTTCCTCGGCGCACCCGGCATGCTGCTGACGCTGATGCTCGGCTCCGTTCTCGGCCTTCTCATCGGAGTGCCGCTCACGTATCTGCGCGGGCGGCTCACAGTGATGGGCAGCTACCTCCCGCTCGGGACGTTCCTCGCCCTCGGCGCCGCAGTCGCACACGTATGGGGCGGTGCGATCATTCGGTGGTACCTGACGTGGATCGGTGCGTGAGCGCGCTCAGAAACGCGTGACGGAGAACGCGTCCAGTGACGCCGGCGGTTCCGTTCCCTCGATCAGAGCCGCCACGCACGCGGCGGTGATCGGCGCGAGCAAAATGCCGTTGCGATAGTGGCCGGTAGCGTAGATCAGGCCGGGCATGTCGGGATCGGCGCCGATCACCGGCATGTGGTCGGGTGTGGCGGGGCGGAATCCCGCCCATGTCTCCACCAGCGGGAGGTCGGGGATCAGGGGAATCACGGCGGCCGCGGCCGCCATCAGGCCGGCGATTCCGCGGGGAGTCGGACCCTTCCGGAAGCCGACATCCTCCACGGTCGCCCCGACGAGCAGGCGCCCGTCATCGCGCGGGATGATGTAGCAGTCGCGTGACAGCACCACGCGCTGGAGCACCGGCTCCGTCGGCCGCGCGTGCGAGCGGCCGCGCCCATCCACCGCGAACATCTGGCCCTTGATCGGACGCAGCGGCAGCTC
>DATHVW010000136.1:0-3927 GCA_035461085.1 Longimicrobiales bacterium
AATCTGCTGGATCCGCTGTCCAATGCCCCAGCCGTGCGTCGGCTCGAGTGACAGCGTCTTCAGCACGAGCAGCTCGAGTGTGCCCTGCAGAAGCTCCCCACGTCGCCCTTCCATCAGCCCTCCTCTTGACTATCTAGAAGAAGTCTGCGGGACCTTCTCTAGAATGTCAACAGGAGATGCCGCGCGATACCTCGAGAGTGCCGCCAATACGGCCCGGTTGCTGCAACGCGTGTGGGGAGCGGTCGTAGTCGTCCCGAGCGCCGTCAAGGAGGATTCCCCTCATGCCAGACATCCGGTCTCCCCGCGCCCTCATGGGGGCAGTTCTGACCAGCGTCTTCCTCTCCGTCGGGTGCGAGAGGGGCGACGCTCCCTCTGGTGATGCGCAAAGGCCAGCGGTGGATCCTGCCGTCGCGCCCGCATCGGCCGATATGCCTCTGGTGCCTGCCGAGGCCGCTTTCGACCAGGTGAACGCTCTGGTGAAGGATCCCGCGCGTGATCCGCTGCCGGACGACTCACTGCTGGCTGCGCAGATCCGCCTCGGGTTTCAGATCGTTGAGAACACACCGCAGCATGCAGCGCAGTTTGTGGGCAACGACCTGTCGTGCGGGAACTGCCACCTGAACGCCGGGCAGCGCTTCCGCGCCCTGCCGTATACCGGTATCGCCGCCACCTTCCCGGAGCCACGCCGGCGGGAGGGCCGGCTCTTCAGCCTGGAGGACCGCATCCGCGGCTGTTTCCTCCGCAGCATGAACGGCGAAGCCCCTCCGTACGACAGCCCCGAGCTGCTTGCGATCGCCGCCTACATCACCTGGCTGTCCGAGGGGCAGCCGATCGGAACGTCGCCGGAGTGGCGCGGGCAGAACGTGATTGCGCAGGCGGACCTGGTCCCCATTGAACAGCTCGACCCGGTGCGAGGCCGGGAGCTTTACGGTCAGCACTGCACGGCGTGCCACGGACCCGACGGTCAGGGAGTGGATTTCCAGATCGTAAAGCCCGGCCCGCTCTGGGGCGCCCGCTCCTGGAACGACGGTGCCGGCGCGGCGCGCGTCTACACCCTCGCCGGATATATCCGTTATGCCATGCCGCTCACCCAGCCCGGCATTCTAAGCGACGAGGAAGCGCAGCACGTCGCGGCATACATCAACGCACAGGACCGGCCGGCGTACGCCGGCAAGGCGGACGACTACCCGGACGGTGCGCCAATCGACGCAGTGTACTACCCGCGCTACCCGGAGAACCCGCTTCGGGCGCGACTTCAGGCGCCAGGCAGTACGAGTGGTCGCTGAGCGCTTGTCGGCCTGTCATGCCTGCCAGCGCACGGCCGTGCTTTGCGTGCATAGAGCCTCCCGCTCATTGCCAGCGCACGGCGCGGAATGCGCCGGCTTCGCATGGATGCGTACGAAAATGCGGCGCGAATGATCACGGCAACGTAAGTTTTTGCTGATGCACGGTTCCTGAGAACGCCTCAACCGTCATGCGGACGCGCGGCAGCTGCTCGAGGAGGCTCCCGCATACTGGGCTCGTCCGACGCTCCGGATCCCGCGCCCCGCCGCGCCGTGGTCGAACTGCTGGCCGCGCTCCATGAAGCGGAAGGTCGGTCCGATATCGCGCTGCTCCTCCGGCGCGATGAGCAGGCCGTGCGTGGTGCGGGCGTTCGGCATTAACGAAGACAGAATGACACGCTTCAACGTCTCACTCGTCCGTGCTGCCTGCCTGCTGGCCATGTCTGGCAGCGCAGCGTCAGGGCAGTCACTGATCGTCGAAGTGACTGGAGCCGAGTCGGGCAGTGCACTCGCCGGCGCGTTCGTCTCATTGCTCGATGAAAGTGGCGCAGTGATCCGCAGCGCCCTGACGAATGAGGCGGGTCGGTCCCTGATCATGACTCCCGGCGGCGGCCGCTACGAGATCACCGTCGAGCTCGTGGGCAGGCAGACGCATTCGACAGGGCTCCTCTCCGTCGCTGCGGAAGAGATCCGCAGGGTCGCCGTATCACTGTCGTTCCAGCCGATCGCGCTCGCGGAAATTCGCGTCGATCCCGATCAGCGCTGTCGGCTCCGTCCGGCGGACGCCATGGCGATCTCGCAGGTGTGGGAGACCGCACGTCAGGCGCTCGCGGTGCAGGCCTGGACCGAGGGGACGGGTGTGTATCGTCTCGATATCTCGACCTATGATCGGGATCTCGATGCCACCGGCAGAAAAGTGGAGCGGGAAAGCCGCCGGGGCCGAACGCGCGTGACCCGTGCTCCGTTCGCGAGTCTGCCGCCGGAGGATCTCGTCACGACCGGCTTCATCCGAACGCTCGAAGACGGCGGGCACGAGTATTACGGCCCGGACGCGAAGCTGCTGCTGTCGGACGTTTTCCTGGACACGCACTGCTTCCGGCTGGAACGCTCACCCGATGTGCCGGGGGCGATCGGACTGGCCTTCGAGCCGGTGCGCACGCACGATCTGCCCGACATTACGGGGACACTGTGGGTCGATGAGATAACGGCGCACCTCCGTTTCCTCGAGTACAGCTACACACGGTCGCCGTACGAGGAGGCGCGCGGGCTCGCGGGAGGACGCGTGGATTTCACGGCGCTCCCCGACGGCGCGTGGATCATCGAGCACTGGTGGATCCGCGCTCCGATCATGGTCCGGCAGGCGAACCTCGCCCGTGCCGGCGACTCCGGCATTCGCGTCGCAGGAATCCGCGAGACGGGCGGCGAAGTCATCGGGATCTCCAGTTCACAGCGGACGATTGCACGGGCTGCCCGCGGGTCGGTCCGCGGAATGGTATGGGACAGCACGCGGGCCGCACCGCTCGCCGGTGCGACCGTCCTGCTCGCCGGTACGGAGTACAGCGCGCAGACCGACAGCGCCGGCAGGTTCGTGATCGACGCCCTGCCGAATGGAGTCTTCACCGCACAGTTCCTCCATCCGCGGCTCGACTCCCTCGATATCGGCTCTCCGGAAGCGGAGGTGGAAGTCACAGCCGGACGCTCTTCAGACCTGCAGCTGGCCATACCATCCGAAGCTGCCATCCTGCTCGCCGCCTGCTCTGCGGAGGCGCAGGACACGCCCGGATCGGTCGTCTCCGGTGTGGTGACGGACCGCAGGCGCGGCGGCTCGATACCCGGCGCTACGGTCCGCGTGCAGTGGCAGGAGGTCGAGACTGCTGACACGCGCGTGCAGGCGCGAAACCAGTGGCTTGATGTCACGACGGACGAGGACGGACGCTACGTCGCCTGCGGCGTGCCTGTCGATGAGCTCGTGCATGTTCACGCCACGCTGCTCACCTATGACAGCGATTCGATGGAGGTGACTTTCGACGCGCCCGCGCATCGGAAGATCGACCTCCAGATCGATCTGCCGGCGGCAGTCGCAGCCCGCAGCGGAATTGCCGCAACGGAAAGGGCAACGGGCGCACAGGGCATTCAGGGCGTGCTGCTGGAACGGGAATCGGGTGCTGTCGTCCGCGACGCCGAGATAACGATCCGGAGCCTCTCGGGCGAGGTGGTAGCGACAGGAGTGTCGGGCGATGGCGGTCGCTTCCGCCTGCCGACGCCGACACCCGGCCGCTATCTCGTTTCCGTCAGCTTGCTGGGATATGGAAGTCTGGACGCCGAGCCCGTTGACGTCTCGCTGGGCAAGCTGACGATTCTGGAGATTCGAATGGTGCCGAAGGCGCTGGCGCTCGAGCCGCTCGTGGTCACCGCCGAGCCGCGAGCCTACCACCTGGAGGTCGAAGGTTTCTACAGGCGAATGGAAGGAGGACTGGGCAGGTTCATCACTCCCGAAGTGTTCGAAAAGCGACGGCCGCGCAGGTCGAGCGATCTGCTGTTCGGAATGCCGGGCGTCAACGTTGCAGAGCCTACCACGGGCGCCGGCGGGCGCGCGGTCTACTTCCGGATCACTAGCTCGTCGGGTGTGTGCTGGCCCATGATC
>DATHVW010000137.1:0-3549 GCA_035461085.1 Longimicrobiales bacterium
ATCTTTTCCGGCATTGATGGCGCCCCCGAACCGGTCGCGCCCATGCTGCCCTGAGCCATTCTGCAGAATGGGTTCCGCGTCCGTCTGGGGCGCACCAGTGCGCTGCAGCGGACCGGGCCAGGCGCGGCGGCCGGTCCGCACGATCGGATCCAGGAAGGCTCGGTCGTGAACAGTCTGTGGCGTACGACGCTGACGACGGTCAGAGCGGCGCGTGTCAATCCGAGTTCAGTATCTCCACGGGCTGTGTCCGGGCGGCGTTCCGGGCTGGTCCCCAGGCAGCAGCGGCCGCGAGCAGCATCACCACCGCGATCGCCGTCGCGAATGTCGATGCGTCGAGCGGGGATACGTCGAGCAAGATTCCCTGGAGCGCGCGCGTGCCCGCCGCCGCGAGGGCAACGCCGGCCGTCACACCGAGTGCACCGAGCGTCATGCCCTGCCGGATCACCATGTGTCGGACGTTGCCCGGCTCGGCGCCGACCGCGAGACGGATTGCGTACTCGCGGCGACGCAGCCGGGATGTGAGACTCACGACGGCGTAGAGTCCGGCCGCGCTCAGCAGGGTCGCAACGACACCGAAGAAGGAGAGTGCGAGCATCGCGAGACGATGCCGCGCGGTCGCATTTGCGACCATCTCGTCCGCGCGACGCATCGTGCCAACGGGCACGCCGGCATCGGCACGGTGGATCGCGGACCGCAGTGTCTCCGCGCTGAGCGGTGGCGCGTTCGCGGCGACGCGCACGGTGAATGATCGGTTCGGCCATGAGAACTGCCGCGTCGAGCCGTACATCGTGGGCAGCACTGCTTCCGCGGGTCCGTGCTGCCGCACGTCCGCGACGATGCCGACCACACGCATCCATTCGGCGCCGTCCTCCGGCCCGCTGCCGCCGAGCCAGATGCGCGCGCCGACCGCGTCGCCCGCGGGCCAGTGAGTCCGAGCGGCCGTCTCATTGATCAGGATCGCGCCGATCGCGCCCTCTTGATCCTCGCGCCCGAAATCCCGGCCTTCCCGGATGGGGATCTCCCAGAGCGACATGAAGCCCGGCGCAACGGAGAAATAGGCGACTTCCCCGCGCGCATCGCCGCCATCGCGGCCAACGATAGTGAGACCCGCGCGTGAGCCACCCACCACCGGCAGGCCGATCGATGCAGTGGCGTCCAGCACGCCGGGCAGTCGCCGCAACTCGTCGAGCGCATCCTGCTCGAAGCGCAGCTGCGCTTCCTCCTCAGCGAAGCGCGGCACAGGCATGGTCGTGCTCAGTGTGTAGAGTCCTTCCGTACGGAAGCCGAGCGTCGTGTCGGCGAGCGAACGAACGGTGCGGACCAGCAGACCCGCGCCGACAATGAGCACGAGCGCGAGCGCAACCTGTGCGACGACGAGTGCAGAGCGCGCCAGCGTCATTTCGGCACCCCCCGACGAACCGCGTGCGCCCGGCAACGGATCGAGACGTCCCGCGAGCACGCCCGAGTATGGCACCACCGCCGACACGATACCGGCCAGGACGCCGATCGCGAATGCAACCGCTGCGGTGCCGGCATCCAGTGTCACGGTTCCCATGCGGTTCAGAAACTGCGGCTGAAATGCGGCGAGGACGGTCACAAGACTGTCGGCGAGCCAGATGCCGATGCCGGCGCCCGCCGCTGCCATCAGTGCGCTCCGGAATATCTCCTCGCGCATCAGTCGCCACCGCGTCGCACCCAGTGCGCACTGCACTGCGAGCTGGTTGCGCGCGCCGACTGCGAGCGTCGCGGACAGGCCCGCAATGTTGGCACACACGATCAGCAGCAGCAGCAGTGCCGCCGCAGCTGTGCCGAGCAGGACGGGACGCGCACTGCCGACCAGCTCGGTGCGCAGCGATCTCGCCACCCATCGCTGACGACTGTGCGCCTCAGGGTATGCCGCCGCCGTGCGCTCCGAGTACGCTGCCAGGTACGCGTGCAGTCCGTCGAGCGTCGTACCCTCATCGAGTACGGCGATGACCGTGAAGTCGAGTGCGCCGCGCGGCCGCGTGGCGAGCATGGTCGGGAGGTCCGCCGGTCGGAGCATATGCGCCTCCGGCCAGTATGGCGCGACGAAAGATCGGTCGAGCACACCCATGACCGTGTGCGCGGTGCCATCGACCATGATCGAGCGGCCCACAGCGGCAGGATCGCCCGCAAGCCGTTCCTGCCAGAACGCCCAGCTCACGACCACGACGTTCGTCGCGCCCTCCGCCCAGCCGCGTCCGAGCACAGGCGCACCGAGGGTCCGGAAGAAGCCCGGCGTCACGAGCAGCGTGACGATCTGCTCGGTCGATTCCGCGGTCGAGTACGCTGCGCCGGCGGGATCGATGCCGACCACGCCCCGGATCGGTCCGTGTTCCTCCAGCTCCGCCATGACATGCGGCGATACCGGAGCGAGCGGCCACGTCTCCGTCTCCGTGTAGATCGATACGAGTCTGTTGCCGTCCGGATATGGCAGTGGCTCGAGGAACGCGCGCTTCATGATGGCCATGCTCGCTGTGCCCGTTGCCACGGCCAGTGCCAGCGTGCCGATGAACGCGAACGAATACAGCGGGTGCCTCCGGAATCGGCGGGATAGCATGTGCAGCAGCGTCAGCGGTCTCATCGCGGGCTCCGTGCGGGTGGAATCGTCGACCACATCGTGGGAGCAACGCATGGGCCGGACACGTGCGGCGGACGGAAGTCGTGGCGGGGAGGGGAGTTGCCTGCTCGCCGGTCGCGCCACGCCGGGGTGGGGCTGTTCACGGGTGGGATCGCGTTTCTCGGAATCGGAAGCGGCGGGGAGAGGGTGAATGGCGTGCCCGTGACAGTCGTCGGGCTCGCGCCGGTCACCATCGTCGTCCCACGACGATGACCGGCACCGGGGCGGCCTAGGGGCAGGAGACGTTCGGGTTGAAATCCGCGAACACACCGCTCGGATTATCCTTCCATACCCACGCATGCAGCGTCCACAGCCCGTATGTGTGGTTCTGTCGGAAGTTCTCGCCGAACAGCACGGGTGCCGGCTCGTCCTCACCGTGGACGGCGAACGGAACGACGTACTCGACGGCGACGAGCTCGAGCTCGCCGTTCTGCCCGGCCTCATAGATCAGTGCCTCCGGCTCCGTCACGGCGACGGCCGTGTCGAGCAGGGTTGTATTCACGTAGTGGTAACCCATGCCGCCGTCGGTCGCGTGATCCATGCACATGTCGGCGAACAGCATCGTGTAGTTCGCCTCCTGTGCAGCGTCGAAGCTCCGGAACGATTCCGTCGCGCGGCGCAGCGCGTCCAGATCGCGTTCGATGGGATCGGTCGGCGTTCCATCGCATGCGGCGAGCGTGACGATGAGCAGGCCTGCACCTGCCGCGTGCAAACGGGGCGAGAAGGGATGTCGGAACATCGCTGCCTCCTGCTCCGACACATGTCGGAGCGCTGAACGGACGGGGATATCACGCGGTTCCATTGTCGCGTGACGATAGCGTCGGTATAGTAGAGCGCAGGCGTCGCCCCCAGTTCGCCCGCCGATCGACCCTGTCTCGCCAGAGGTCCATGTCGTTTGTCCTCAAGCT
>DATHVW010000138.1:0-4360 GCA_035461085.1 Longimicrobiales bacterium
GATGCGAGCCGATGAAGCCGCCGGCGCCGGTGACCAGGACTCTGACTCCACGTAGACTCATGTTGCTCCTTCTGTGCTCGCCAGGGACGCGCGGCCGCCAGCGGACGGCATACGCCGTCGGTCGTGAAAAACAGTCAGACGGTCCAGCATGGCAGACCACGCCAGCTCGCCCGCAGCGAGCGCCTCCACCGCCCCGCCCATCGCATTCGCTTCCGGATCCGACATTCGCACCTTCAGTATGCACCTCGTCCGCTCAGCACCGCAGGTATCGTGCGGAGCAGGAGTCGAAAATCGAGCCACAGGTTCCAGGCCCTGATGTACTGCAGGTCGAGACGTGCCCAGGTCCGGAAATCGGAGATCTCCGATCGGCCGCTCACCTGCCAGAAGCAGGTGATGCCGGGCTTGACCGCCAGCTTGCCGCACTGCCACTCCTCGTACTCCGCGAACTCCTCCGGCAGCGGCGGGCGCGGCCCCACCAGGCTCATGTCGCCCTTCAGCACGCTCCAGAGCTGAGGCAGCTCGTCGATGCTGAACTTCCGCAGCCAGCGGCCCAGCGGCGTGACGCGCGGGTCGCGGCGCAGCTTGAACACCGGACCGCTCATCTCGTTGGCTGCCGCGTATTCTGCCTTCCGCGCGTCCGCGCCCACCACCATCGTCCGGAACTTATAGGCGACGAATGGTCTGGCGCGATAGCCCAGTGCACGCCACTCGTAGAGCACCGGACCGTGCGAGCTGAGCTTCACGAGTACGGCCACGATCACGAACAGCGGCATCAGCACCACCAGGCCGGCGGCTGCCAGGACGATGTCCACGCCCCGCTTCACGACCTGCTGCACGCGCCAGGTGCGCCCGCTCGCCCGCTCCGGCAGGAAGCCCTCCCAGTCCACGCTCGCGCGCAGCCACTGCGCGCGCTGCGGCAGTGTGAACGGCTCGGTACGGCCGGCCCGGGGCGCAGTCGTGACCAGTGCGAGCTCGACCCGCCGCTCGCCCAGACCCGTGTCCAGCGGCCGCGCCCGTATAGCCCCGGCTTCCCGATCCACACTCTCCTCCACGCTCAGACGGGCCGCAGTAGTCTGGTATCGATGTCTATTTCCAGCGCCTGTCCGATCGCCTTCAGTCCCACCCGGACCCGTTGCCGGCTGCGACGCTCCGTGACGATTCCCCGAATGCCCTGGAACGGTCCGTCCATCACTTCCACCCATTCACCTTCCGCCAGAAACGGCGCCTGCTCTACTTCGACACCGCCTCCGGCCAGGGCCCGGGCGAAGCGTCGTACATTCTCCAGCTCGCCATCATCGATGCGTGCGGGCCGCCCGTTCGTCTTCACCAGCCCCGCCACCCCCGGCGTGCCCACCACACGGTGCACGTCGAACGGCTCGACGCGGACGAACACGTAGGACGGGAAGAGCGGCCACTCCACGACCTTCTTCCGATCCTTCCACTGACTCACCCGCGGCAGCAGCGGCAGAAACGTCTCCAGACCCCGCTCCTGAAGCTGCCGGTCCACCTGCTTCTCGTGGCGCGCACGCGTGTAGCACGCGAACCAGCACGGTGTCGCCGGCTCCGTTACGCAGCTGTCCGCCTCGTCCGCTCGCAAAGTCTCTGCCATACTGCTTCGCCCCGGCGCCGTACGCCCGTCCGTCCGTCTCCTGTGCACCGGACTCCGTCCAGCGTCGCGCCACCGCGCGCCCGTCATACCCTCACTGGCCCAGCTGAAATGTACTCCATTCCGCGGGTCCGGTCAAAGCCCCGCGGCCGCTGCGATATCGCCGCAACTGCTTCTACGGGAACGAGATGCCACCGGCGCGACCCGGTGAGTGTTGTCTTTGCCACCGGCTCGACCGTTCCGCACCCTCGCGAGGCGCAACACTCGCGCATCACCGCGGGCGGGCGGGACCGTGCAAGCGATGTCGCACCAGAGCGGCGACGAGCGCGGATATGATAGGCTGTTCCGGCTCCACGTGCACAGCGAGGCCGACCGCTCGTGCGGCCTGCGCCGTGGCGGGCCCGATCACGGCGATGAGGCACCGTGGCCGGGCCTGCTCGTCGAGGACATCGGCGAAGCACTCGACCGCCGATGGCGCGGTGAACGTGATGACGTCAACGCGGCCGCCAGCGGCCAGCTCGGCCAGCTGGCGGGCCGCAGCCGGATCCGGCACAGTGCGGTAGGCGATCGGGTCATCGAGCAGGGCTCCCGCGGCGAGGAGAGCCGCGGGGAGCTCCGGGCGTGGTGTCTCCGCGCGCGGCCAGAGCACGCGGACGCCCCGCAGCGGGCCCTGCTCGAGCAGGGCCGGAACGATGCCGCCGCCCGTGGTTCGCTCAGGCACGACGTCGGGAGCGCGGCCGATCAGCGCGTGCACGGCCGCAGCCGTGGCCGGGCCCACTGCGGCGATGCGCGCGCGCAGCCGCTCCGGCGTATCCGGGGCGGCGACGGCGCCAAACGCATCAACCGCGCGCGCGGAGGTGAAGATGATCCACTCGTAAGCACCCGCGCTGGCCACAGCCCGTCGCAGCGGGGCGTCGTCGCGGGGAGGCAGGATGCGCGTCAGCGGGATGAGCAGGGGCACCGCGCCAGCCTTCTCGAGCAGGTCCGCCAGCTCCCCGGCGTCATCCCCGGGACGCGTGACCGCTATGGTGAGTCCCGTCAGCGGCGGTCCGTCCGTTGTCATGCCCTCCCGCGAACGTGCATGCGGCTCACGCCTCGGTGATGATTTCCGCGACACCGCCGAGCGGCGCCTGCGGCACGTCGGTACGCGGCGGAAACAGCACCTTGAGCAGCGGCGGCGCAATGAACGTCGTCACCATCACCATCAGAGTGACCGCGCTGAAGAGCCCGCTGCTGAGGACTCCGCTCGTCAGTCCCATCTGCGCGAAGATCAGTCCGACCTCTCCGCGCGGGATCATGCCCACGCCGATGACGGCCTTCCTGCCCTTGAACCAGAACGGTGCGTAACCGGCGACGAACTTGCCGATGATCGCCACGGCGATCAGCGAGCCGCCAATGAGCAGCACCTGCGGATCCGTGAACGTGCTTACATCGACCGCCGCCCCGACCCAGACGAAGAAAATCGGCACGAACAGCATGCTGAGGCGCAGCACACCATGTTCGACGACATGCGCGTGCGGTGTGGGGCCGAGCACCAGTCCCGCGGCGAACGCGCCGATGATGAGGGCCGACCCGACTTCATTGGCGAGGAACGCGATGAGGAACGCAAAGGCGAGCGCCATTGTCCCCAGCGTCTCCTCCTTGCCGACGCGCGACAGCCAGTTGAAGACGGGCGGCATGATGAACCCGCCGATGACGACCACACCCACCACGAAACCGAACGCGACGAGCGTGATCACACCGACGCTTCCCGCTGTCAGGTCACCGCCCGCGAGCACCTGGGACACGACGGCGAGGATGATGAGACCGATGATGTCGTCGAGCACCGCAGCGCCGAGGACGATCTGGCTCTCCGGTTCCTGGAGCCGGCCCAGGTCCGACAGCACACGCGCCGTGATCCCCACCGACGTCGCGGTCAGGGCCGCACCGGCCACCACCGCCGGCAGCACATCCAGGCCGAGTGCGAGCGAGACGTAGTAACCGAGCACGAACGGGACGATGACGCCCGTCGCCGCAACCGCGGCCGCTGCGGGTCCCACCTTGAGCAGGCGCGGCAGGCTCGTCTCGAGGCCGATCTGGAACAGCAGGAGAATGACACCCACTTCAGCCAGCAGGTGGATCACCTCGATGGTCGGATCGAGGATGCCGAGCACGGACCCGCCCAGGAGCACACCGGCCAGCAGCTCGCCCAGGACTGCCGGCTGTCCCACCTTCTCGGCGAGCTCGCCCAGCAGCTTCGCCGAAACCAGTATCGCCACCAGCAGGAACAGGAACTCGGGTACCGTCATGGCCGCACCATCCGCAGCCGCCGCGACGAAGAACAATCCGCCCCCTTTTTCTATCGTCAACGATCCAGCCCGACCGGCGGACTGAAAAATAAAAGAGCCCGGCACCTGCGGTGCCGGGCTCGCCTCCCGCTACGGCAGGAGCACGCAGCTGTCGAGCTACGCCTTGCGAACCTTCCCGGCCGAGAGGCAGCGGGTGCACACACGAACGTGCCTCCGGTCGCCCTCGGCGGTCACAATATGAACACGCCGCAGATTAGGCAACCAGCTGCGCCGCGTCTTGTTGTTGGCGTGACTCACGTTCTTGCCGAACGTAGTGCCTTTTGTGCAAACGTAACAAACCCGAGCCATCGGGTGCCTCTCCTTCCGTGATGCGAGCGGGCCTGCAGCCCGCTCAGCTGCCTGCGGGTTCGACCCGCCGCGCCGATATGAATGTCGAACCGAACTCCGCCAGCATCCGCTGATCAGC
>DATHVW010000139.1:0-2655 GCA_035461085.1 Longimicrobiales bacterium
GGCCGTCGCGTGACGGTCCCGGACTGCAGCGACAGGACGCCCGTCGCCCCGCGGAAGTCGCGAACCGTAGCGTTGCCGGATGTCAGCGCCTGCAGCGCCAGCACGGCCGCGTCGTAACCGAGAGCGGGCACCGGATTCGCCAGCGATCGCCGGTGCATGTTCTCGTAGCGGCTCACGAACTCCAGCCAGGCCACGTCACTGCTCTCCTGGAGCAGCGGTGTTGCGACGATGGCACCCTGCAGCACGCGCGGCGGCGCACGCCGCGCCGCATCGCCCACCCAGCTCTCGTTGCCGAGCATCTGCACGCCGTCCAGGCCTGCGTACTCGAGCTGCGGCAGGATACTCTGGATCTCGCGTTCCGACGCGGGGAAATAGAGCGCCTCGACGCCCGCCTGGCGCAGCTGCGTCAGCTGCGCCGTAACGTTCGTGGCGCCGGACGCGAAGGGCGCTTCCGTCACCGCGCCGTGACCACCACGGGAATACGCGTCGATGAAGGCGCGCGCCTGCCTGGCCGACTCCGGTGCGCGGCTGTACAGCACACCCACGTGGGACCAGCGGCGGCCGTACTCGCCGAGCGCCTCCGCGCCGCGCGTGTCCACGACATTCAGCGCATACGCATTGCGTACGCCGAACGGGTCGGACACCGCTGTCGGACTGATGATCACCACATCGTCGCTGCTCCGCGCCCGGGCGGCAGCCATCAGCGCCTCGTCGACGAGCGGGCCGACGATGACGCGGACACCCGCCTGTTCCAGCTCGCGCACGGCCCGCTCGGCACCCGCTGTCGTACCGCCGTCATCCCGCACCACCACCTCCACGTCGCGACGTGGCGTGCTCGCCGCCTCCTCCGCCACTCGCACGCCCTCCACAACCAGGTCGGCGTACTGCTCGAGTACCGACGAACCGGTGCTGCTCACGATCAGGCCGATCCGCAGCGGCGCGTCCCGACGTATTTCCTCACGCGGCTCCGGCCGCGGATCTTCGCCGGCCGGCGGTTCAGGACGTGTCCCTTCCGGCGGCGCCGTGGCGCACGCGCTGCTGAATACCACCAGTGCGGCGGCCATCATGCGTATCTGCTTCAACATCCGTCCTCCTGCAGGGGTTGCGGCCCGCGAAGTATACGGCAGCGGGTGAGGCAAAAAAAGAAGGGGTCGCGCTCCTGCGCGACCCCTCCCTGCGTCCTGCGGCACAGCTTTGCGGATCAGGCCTGCTCCTGCGAGCGGCGCTCCTCGTCCGAATCGACCGGCGGACCCAGCTCCGTTCCCTCCGCCTCGGCCCCTGCACCGGCGCCTTCCACGGCGGTCTCCGCTGCCTCGTCGCCCGACGGAACACGGGCATCGGCCTCCCCGCCCCGCGGCTCGGTGACCGCCTCGCCCTCGTCTGCTCCCTCGAAGCCGGCCGGCTTCGGCGCCTCGCCCGGCTGACGCTCCAGCTCCTGCGTCGGCGTAAGCACGATGCGCCGGTTTGCGCCGTCGAACTCGATCACGCGCAGCTCCAGCTTCACACCCTCACGGATGTAATTCTCGATCTGCTCGTTCGCCGGGATCTCGACCTGGCTGCGCGGAATGAAGCCCTCCACGTCGTCCCCGAGGTCCACCACCACGCCGTCCTCCAGCAGGCGGACGATCGTGCCGGTCTTCTCCACGCCCGCGCCGTACTGCGCCGCCAGCGAGTCCCACGGGTCCTCCTGCTTCTGCTTCAGGCCGAGCGAGATCCGCTTGTTCTCCGGATCCACGCCGAGGACGACCACCTGCACGTCATCGCCCTTGCGCAGCACCTCGGACGGATGCTGTACCCGCTTCGTCCAGCTCATGTCGCTGATGTGGATCAGGCCGTCAATGCCCGGCTCGATCTCCACGAACGCACCGAACGACGTCAGGTTGCGCACCTTGCCCTCGACACGCGTGCCGATCGGATACTTCTCCGGCAGCGCGAGCCACGGGTCCTCCTCGATCTGCTTCATGCCGAGCGAGATCTTCTCGTCGTCGCGATCGACCTTCAGCACCACGGCCTCGATCTCGTCGCCGATGTTCACCAGCTTCGACGGGTGCTTCACGTTCCGCGTCCACGACATCTCGCTGATGTGGACCAGGCCCTCGACGCCCTTCTCCAGCTCGACGAACGCGCCATAGTTCGTGATCGACACGACCTTGCCGCGCACCCGCACACCCACCGGGTACTTGCGCTCGATATCCTTCCACGGATACGGCAGCAGCTGCTTGAGGCCCAGCGAGATCCGCTCGCGGTTCCAGTCGATGTCGAGCACCTTCACGTCCAGCTCGTCGCCGATCTGCACGATCTCCGACGGGTGACCGACTCGGCCCCAGCTCATGTCCGTGATGTGCAGCAGCCCGTCCAGACCGCCCAGGTCGATGAACGCGCCGAAATCCGTCACGTTCTTCACCACACCCTTGCGGACCTGGCCGACCAGCAGCTCCTTCACCAGCTGCTCCCGCTTGCCCTCGCGCTCCTCCTCGAGGATCACGCGGCGGCTCACCACGATGTTGCGGCGGAGCTTGTTCAGCTTGATGATCTTGAAGTCGAATGTCTGACCGATCAGGTCCTCGATGTTGGGCACGCGACGCAGCGCGATCTGCGAGCCCGGCAGGAACGCGTCCACGCCCATCAGGTCGACCGTTACGCCGCCCTTGATCT
>DATHVW010000140.1:0-8370 GCA_035461085.1 Longimicrobiales bacterium
TACCCACCCCGGCGACCTGCGGCTGCAAAATCCGACATGCCGAACCTTGGAATGGAGCGGTGTCACGCCGCAAGAAATCGCTGGATACTCGTGCGACGGATGTTAAGGCCACATAACGCCGAATATGCCGCAGCCCCTAAACCACAAATTTGCGACCGCGGCTGTGTTTACGAAGCAAGTAAAGCTGCCAGTAACCGCCCCATCCACAACCTACGGCCAAGGGCTAGGATGTCATAGGCTGCGAGGCGCGCTGCTGTAATTCGGCGCTCAGCTGCTTGTATCACCGCCCTTCCCGTCCGCGCTCCTCCGAAACCATCGCCAGCTAGCCGTCGGGCAGCAGCACGTCCAGCGGGCTTCGCACGCCGATACCGCCGCGATTCAGGACGTGGGTGTAGATCATGGTCGTCTTCAGATCGGTGTGGCCGAGCAGTTCCTGGATGGTGCGGATATCGTAGCCTGCTTCGAGCAGGTGGGTCGCGAAGGAGTGCCGGAATGTGTGGCACGTCGCGCGCTTGGCGATACCTGAGCTGCGGACGGCGCGGGCGACGGCGCGCTGCACGGATGTCTCATGCAGATGATGCCGGACGCGACGGCTGGTCCGCGGGTCGGTGTATCTGCGGGCCGCGGGGAACATCCACTGCCACGCCAGCTGTCGCCCGGCTTCGGTGAGCTTGCGATCGAGGCCGGCCGGCATGGTGGCCCATCCGCCTCCACTGCGGCTGTCCGCGTCATGCCTCGCCGTCACCCGTTCGATCTGCCGCGCAACCTCGGGACGGAGTGCGACCGGCAGCATCGTGACGCGGTCGCCGCCGCCCTTGCCCTGGCGCACCGTTATCTCGAGCCGCTCGAGCTGCACGTCCTTGACGCGCAACTGCACTGCCTCCATCAGCCGCAGGCCGGAGCCGTAAAGCAGGTGCGCGATCAGGCGCTGCGGTCCATTCATCTGCTGGAGGACCAGCCTCACTTCGTGCCGCGTCAGGACGATCGGCAGACGCCGCGGGGTAGACGGCCGCACGACAGAGCGCGGCGGCTCCATCTTCAGCTGCAGGACCTCCCGGTACAGGAACAGGATCGCGCTCGAAGCCTGATTCTGCGTGGACGCGCTCACGTGCTGCTTCGCCGCCAGGTGCGTCAGGAAGGCGGACACGGCAGCCTCGTCCAGCGTCGCCGGATGTCGCCTGCCGTGGAATATCACATAGCGGCGAATCCAGCCGATGTAGGCCTCCTCCGTGCGCGGGCTGAGCTGCCGGGCACGGATCGCCATCCTCACCTGCTGGAGCAACCTCGGCTTGCCCCCACCTGAACCGTGTGCCGCCTCCATAATGCCCCGCCTGCTGGCGCGAGCGGCGCGCCGATCGGCACCGCCTCAACGCAGACACGATACCGCCGGAAGTCGCCGGAAAACCGCACTCACGATCGCGGACCGGGCGGGGCCTTTCCATGGCCGGTCGAGCCGACATGGCCGGCGATGATCATCCGGCAGGTCGCGGGCGCACTTCGTGCCCCTCAGTCACATTCCGGGCACACGAACCGCCCGAGGTGCTGATATGGGAGTATGGCGGGGCCGCACCGGGTCCCAGGAGTTGAACGGACCCACAGATAAGCCCGCGGCGACCGTCACACAGGCCGCCACCGCCGGGTACAAACACAAAGCCCCGACCGGCGGGCAGCGCGCAGGCCGCCCGCCGTCGAGGCAGGGTGACCAACTATTGACCCGCGCGCGTGAGCGGGTCAACCCTTTTCTGGGCAGCGGGGCGGATATGCGCCGCCGGTACGGACTTTCGCTCAGCCCTCGATCCGGTAGATCTCGCGCCGGCCGTAGTCGATCAGGTCGTGATAGCCCTGCATGATCGTCTCGAACTCCTTCATCGCCTCGGCGCCCATATCCATCGCCATGAAGCCGTCCAGGCTCTCCACCTCCATCTCCGCCACGATCGTCCAGTACCGGTCCGTACTCACGTCCGTCATGATGCGCATCGGTCGCTGGCCAATCCTCTCGGTGACTTTCGCCATCGCCTGAAACTTCTCGACCATCGGGCGGACCTTGCCGGGCTTGCAGAACATGATCTCGCGGATGAGGTACACGGGGGTCTCCTGGTTGGGGTGTGCCGGGGTTGTCTCCATTCTAATGCAGGCGTCGCCGGCGCACGTTGCACGGGCTGGCTCAGCGGCTTTACCTTCGCCGCTCTGGCCCCGCACACTCCTCGAGATGACCTGCAGCAATGACTGAAAGCGCGACGCTCCACCTCGGCGAAGAGATCGACGCGAACGGCGACCGGAACGGCAGCCGCATCGAGATCGAGCCCGGCCACCTCACGACGCACGGCGTCATCCTGGGCATGACGGGCTCCGGCAAGACGGGGCTCGGGATCGTGCTGCTCGAGGAAGCACTGTCGCGCGGGATCCCGGCTTTGATCCTGGACCCGAAGGGCGACATGGGGAACCTGCTGCTCAACTTCCCCGCCCTGCGGCCGCAGGATTTCCGGCCGTGGATCGATGAGGCCGAGGCCGCACGCACGAAGCAGTCGCCCGATGACCTCGCGGGGAGCACCGCCGAGACATGGCGGAAGGGACTGGAGAGCTGGGGCACGACGCCCGACGCCATGCGACGACTCGGCATGAACGCGCGCTTCACCATCTTCACACCGGGCTCCACCGCGGGCGTGCCGCTCGATGTCGTGGGGTCACTGCGTGCGCCGGACGCGGGACTGGACGCCGAGTCGCGCGCGGATGAGATCGAGGGCTTCACGTCCGGCCTGCTCGCGCTCGTCAACCGCGCGGGCGATCCGCTGTCGAGCGCCGATCACATCCTCATCTCCAACCTGATCGCGCGCGCGTGGGACGCGGGGCAGAGCCTCGACCTGCCATCCCTCGTCGCACAGATCGCCAACCCGCCGATCCGGAAGCTCGGCGTATTCGACCTCGACACGTTCATGCCGCCGAAGGATCGCATGTCGCTCGCGGTGCAGCTGAACGCTCTGCTCGCATCGCCATCGTTCGCACCGTGGATGCGCGGCGTGCCGCTCGACATGCAGCGCATGCTGTTCGACGACGACGGCCGCCCGCGCGCCGCCATTCTCTACCTCGCCCATCTCTCCGAGCCGGAGCGCCAGTTCATCGTGACACTCGCAATGTCGCGCATGGTCGGCTGGATGCGCACGCAGCCCGGTACGTCCGACCTGCGCGCACTGATCTACATGGACGAGGTCGCCGGCTTCGCACCGCCCACGGCACAGCCGCCGTCGAAGAAGCCGATCCTCACGATCCTCAAGCAGGCACGCGCACACGGCATCGGCATGGTGCTGTCCACGCAGAATCCCGTGGACCTCGACTACAAGGCGATGTCAAACGCGGGGACGTGGATGATCGGCCGGCTCCAGACCGAACGCGACAAGGCGCGCGTCCTCGAAGGCATGCGCTCGGCGGCCGGCAGCGTGGACATCGATGCACTCGACAACATGATCGGCGCGCTCGGCAAGCGGCAGTTCCTGCTGCACACCGCGCGCGGCGGCGCGCCACGGCGCTTCACGACGCGCTGGGCCATGTCGTTCCTGCGCGGACCGCTGACACGTATCGAGATCGAGCGACTGATGCAGGACGATCCGGAGCGCGTCGCGGCCGCGGGCATCACATCGGTGAGCGATGGGTCCGCGCAGTCACCCGCTTCGGCAGGTGCCGGCGCGTCCGGCGGCTCCACAGGTGGCACCGCGACCGGCGGCGCGGCGGGGGCGGGCGGCGCGCCGATCGGCACAGCCGGAGCGCATCCCGCCACACTCCGCGCCGACGAGGTCACGATACCGCCGGAAGTCGCGTCCGGCGTGCCCGTGCGCTACCTCGACGCGGCCGCGCCGTGGGCGACGGAGATCGGGGCTCAGCCGGGAAGCCCGCACCTCGAGGCCGCGATCGCGGCGCGCGTTCACCTCCGCTACGACGATACCGCCGCAGGCGTCGATCACACCGAAACCTGGGAGTGCGTCCTCTTCCCTCTGACGGATCCCGCCCGGCCGGAGGATGCACGCGTCGTCGATTACGACGAGCGCGACCTGCGCGCGGAGCCGCCGGCGAACGCCGCCTGGGCGCTGCCACAGGCGCCGATCGACAAGACGACGTACTTCCGCACGTTCGGGAAGCAGCTCGAGGACTACATCCATCGCACGCGCACGACCGAGGTATTCGCGAACGGTGAGCTGAAGCTGTACTCGCGCGTCGGTGAGTCGCGCGATGAGTTCATCGCACGCTGCCGCACCGAGGGCGCTACGCGCGCGGACGCCGATGCAGCGAAGCTGCGCGACCGCGTGCAGGCCAGGCTCGACCGCCTCGAGAAGCAGCAGCGCACCGCCGAGGACCGCGTGCGCGAGCTGACCGTGGACTCGAAGCAGCGCGTGCAGCAGGAGATCGTCGCGGGCGCCGGCCAGCTGCTGTCCATGTTCCTCGGCGGACGGCGCAACGTGCGCGGACTATCCGGCGTCGCATCACGACGCGGCACCACACGCCGCACCCAGGAACGGCTCGACAGTGCACAGGGGAAGCTCGAGGATGTCGGCGAAGAGATGAAGGCGCTCGAGGAAGAGCTCGCCGATGAGCTGGTCGAGCTCCAGGAGAAGTGGGACGCGTGCGCGGAGAACGTCGAGACCCGGACCATCCCGCTCGAGAAGAACGATATCCATGTCGAAGAGGTGGTCCTGCTCTGGGTACCCGTGGAGTGACACGAGTCACGGCTCACGCCGAAGAGGTGGTGCTGCTGTGACATGAGCAGCCGCAGCTCCTGCCGGAGACCCGCGTCGGTCCCCGGCTGAGCTGCCGCTGCTACGGCATCAGCACGGCGTCGATCACGTGCACGATGCCGTTCTGCGCGGCGACATCCGTCTGCACGATCTGCGCGCCATCGATGAACGCACCGGCCGCCGTCACGGAAATGTCAGCACTGCCACCGCTCACCATCGTGATGCTCGTCGCGGACGTCACGTTCGCTGCGTCGCGGCGCGCGGGCGCCACGTGGTACAGCAGAATGCCTGTGAGCGTCTCCACCGGCACGCTGCCAATGTTGGACGCGTTCAGGTTCAGCTCGGCAAACGCGGCATCCGTCGGCGCGAACACCGTGAACGGACCGGGGCCCTGAAGCGTCTCCACCAGGTCGGCCGCCACGAGCGCGGCGATCAGCGTGGAGAACTCGCCCGTCGACGCGTTCACCGCGAGCGCCACATCCACCACCGTCGCCGGCAGCTCCGGCTCCATCACTGCATCATCATCGTCGCACGCACCCATTACCAGCACGAGCGCGGGCAGCACCGCGAGGCCGAGCCTCCTCATCATCGTCGTCATCACTTGCCTCCCGCCGGCTTCGGCAGCACGACCGTGTCGATCACGTGGATCACACCGTTCGACGCGCCCACATCCGCAGTGACCACCGTCGCGCCATCGACCATCACCTTGCCATCGACCACGCGGATCGTCAGCGACTGACCCTGCACCGTCGCCGGCATGCCGCCATTGCTCCTGACCACGTCCGCCGCCATCACGCGACCCGGCACGACGTGGTACGTCAGCACACTGCGCAGCGCGGCCGGGTCCTTCAGCAGCGCCTCGACCGTGCCGGCCGGCAGCTTCGCGAACGCCTCATCCGTCGGCGCGAAGACCGTGAACGGACCCGGACCCTGCAGCGTCTCCACCAGCCCCGCCGCCTTCACCGCCGCCACCAGCGTCTCGAACGAACCCGCCTCGACCGCCACCGTCACGATGTCCTTCGCGGCCGGGGCCGGCTGCGCCTGCGCCGCGGCGAGGCCCGGCAGTGCTGCGATCCCGAAGGCCGCCGCAGCGGCCATGTACCTGATGCGATGTGTCATGGGTCGTGCTCCTGTTCAGTGTTGTCCATTACGTGTCCAGGACAATCGCATCACGGGATTCGTCTGTCAAGGGGGTGACCTGGACGTGTCCTTGACGAGGGGGCCCGCCTGCCCTAGCCTTCCTCTCATGACAACACATTCTGCGGGGCGGTCGCTCCACCCCATCAGTGTCGTGGCTGAGCGAACGGGCCTGTCGCCGGACGTCCTGCGCGTATGGGAGCGCCGGTACGGCGTGGTCGAGCCGGCGCGCGACGACGGGGGTCGCCGCCTGTACTCGGACAGCGACATCGAGCGCTTGCGTCTGCTGGGTCAGCTGACGGCGGGGGGCCGGAGCATCGGTCAGCTTCTGGACCTGGACACGGTCGCGTTGGCCGAGCTGGTGCGCTCGGACGAGGCGGCGCGCTGGGAATCGGCGCGGCCGTCAGCGCCCGCAGGCGAGGATTCTTTCGTGGAGCGGGCCTTGGAGCGGACCCGGGCACTCGACGCGGCGGGCCTGGAGGCGGAGCTGTCGCGCGCCGCGACCGTGGTCGGCGCAGCGGGGTTCCTGGAGTCCGTGGTCGCGCCGCTGTTCCGGCGGATCGGGGACGCGTGGCATGCCGGGGAGCTGAGCATTGCGCAGGAGCACATGGCGACGGGCGTGGCGCATCCTCTGATCGCCCGCATGCGCGGGTCGCTGCCCGTGCCGGCGGGTGCCCCGGCGATTGTCGTGGCGACACCGGCGGGCGAGCGGCACGAGATCGGCGCCCTGCTCGCGGCGGGCGCGGCGGCGCTGGAAGGCTGGCGGGTGACGTACCTGGGCACGGACCTGCCGGCGCTCGAGATCGCGACCGCGGCGCGGGATGCGGGCGCGCGCATGGTCGCACTCAGCACCGTCTACCCCGGCGCCGGCGACGCGCTCGCCCGGGAGCTGCGCCTGCTGCGCGAAGCCCTGCCTGCGGATGTGGAGATCGTGATCGGTGGGGCCGGATTGACGAAGGGCAATGGCAGCGACAGCGCGCATCATGGCAATGGCGTCGTCCCGGGTGTCACGGTTCTGCCCAGTCTCGTCGCGTTGCGGCAGCGCCTGGCCAGCCGCTGAGGGGACTCACCCGGTCGGAAACCGTCCTGCGTAACGCCTGATCCATTCCTGCGCCGCCTCGTCGCGCGACAGCACGCGTCCTTCCTCGGCTTCGACCTGCCTGCGGTAGCTGTCGATCGCGCAGACCTGCTCGACCATGCGCGCGCGGAATGCGTCATCGGCATCGAGGAACTGCACGCCGATGCAGTGTGCATCATCCTCGGTGCGCGTCCATACGACACGGGCGTGGGCCTCGAACGGCGGGTTCACTTCGTCGATGCGGATCTCGATCGTGGTGCCGACGGGGATGTCCTCCTCGGAGACGAACGAGAGCCCGCCTTCGCTGATGTTGATGGCGGGCTGACGGCGCGCCTCGTGGCCGCGGACGGTGCGGACCTCGATGGGCACGTCGGCGGTGTGGCGAATGAAGCGGCGTGGAGGACTGAAGGCTGCACCGTTCTCCGATCCCAAGGTCACCTCATCTGCATGAGTGCGAGCAGTGTCGCGTTGCGGTTCGATCGTGCGACGTCGATGGCGCGCCGACCGCTCCATCGCACGTAGGGGCTGGCGCCGCCGCGCAGCAGCGCGCGCGCTGCGGTCGGGTTCCCGCGCTCCGTCGCGAGCCACAGTGCGGGCGCGACACGGCCGTCCGTCGCATTCAGCGGTGCGCGGCTGCGGGCGAACAGCTCCAGCAGCTCGATGTTGTTCTCGCGCACGGCAAGCTGAATTGCATTCCATCCTTCATTGTCGGCGATCCTGGCGCTGGCGCCCGCCGCGAGCAGCAGGTTGACGAGTGCGACCGGCGCTCCCGCGGCCGCGGCCGTCGCCAGCGCGGTGCGGCCCTCTGCGTCACGTGCATCCACATCGGCACCGGCATCGATCAGCGCCGCGACCGCGTCCTGTCGCTGCGCCCGTACCGCCACGTGCAGAGCACGCCGGCCGGCCGTGTCCGCGACCTCGACCGCACCCGGCGTACGCGCAGCGGCGCGTATCACCGGCGCGTGACCGCGCTCGGCTGCATGGTGCAGCGGTGTGCGGCCGGCGTCGTCGGCCAGTGCAGCATTCGCGCCGGCATCCATGAGTATCCCGGCGACGGTGCCGTCGCCACTGGCATCGGCGAGACCCGCATGCGCGAGCGGCGTGCGGCCATCGGTGCTCCGGGCGTTGACATCCGCGCCGGCGGCGACGAGTACGCGCGCCACATCGGCGTGCCCGTGCGCCGCCGCGGAATACAGCGGCGTGGTGCCGTCGTCCGAGCGCAGATCCACGTCGGCGCCCCGGTCGATCAGGGCCTGTGCGATGCCGGCGTGGTTGCCGGCGGCCGCGAGATGCAGCGCTCCCAGTCCGTCCGCCCCGCGCCGGTCAACGGGCGAGCGCAAGAGGAGTGCTGCGCGCGCGATCCCGTCGTGCCCATCGCGCGCGGCGGTGCGCAGCGGGATGCCGGTGAGCACGGTGACCCACGCAACGGCG
>DATHVW010000141.1:0-11033 GCA_035461085.1 Longimicrobiales bacterium
GGTTGTCGGCGCCGGTCTCGGCATCGGCCTGATCGGCTCGAAGATGACGGAGGGCATGGCGCGTCAGCCGGAGATCGCCGGCAACATCCAGACGGCGGCGATCATTCTCGCGGCGCTGATCGAGGGCGCGGCGCTGTTCGCGCTGGTCATCGCGTTCCTGATCCCGAACTAACGCACGGTTGCCGGGTGCGGTGATCCCGCACCCGGTGCTGTGACCGTCGCGAATGTCGCGGCGGATTGAAACGACGAGACTTGTAATGAATCTGAATCTACTGGCGATTGCGGCGGAAGGCTCCGAGCCGAGCATCTTCGGCATCAATGCCGGCGTGTCCTTCTGGACGCTTGTAATCTTCATCCTGCTGTCGGTCGTGCTCGCGAAGTATGCGTTCCCCCCGATCCTTGGATATGCGGCCGCGCGCGAGCAGCGCATCCAGGATGCGCTGGATGAGGCGCGGCGCCAGCGCGAGGAGAGCGAGAAGCTGCTCGAGCAGCAGCGCCAGGAGCTGCTGAGCGCGCGGCAGGAGGCGCAGGGCCTGATTGCGGAAGGCAAGCACGCAGCCGAGCGGGTCCGCGAGGACATGCTGGCGCGTGCGCGCGCCGAGCAGGAGGAGCTGGTGACGCGGGCGCGGCAGGACATCGAGCGCGACCGGCAGAAGGCCATCGAGTCGCTGCGCCGTGAGGCCGTGGACCTCGCGCTCGCCGCGGCCGGCAAGCTGGTCGGCCAGCGCATGGATGCCGCGGAGGACCGCCGCCTGGTGACGGAATACCTGAAGTCGGTGGACAGCGCGCCCGGCGCAGGAGCGGCGTAGGTGCGCGACACGACGGTAGCCCGCAGCTACGCCGAAGCGCTGTTCGAGCTCGGCGAGAGGCACGGCGCGCACGACGACTTCGCGCAGGGGCTGAACACCATCACGTCGCTGCTGGGGTCGGATGCGCGTGTGCGCGCGTTCCTCGAGACTCCGAAGATCGACGTCGCGAAGAAGAAGAGCGCGCTGCGCTCCGCGCTCGGCGACCAGGTATCGCCGATGTTCATGAACTTCGTGCTCATCGTGCTGCAGAAGCGGCGGCAGGCGCTGATCCGCGGGATCGCGGCCGAGTACCGCGAGCTGCTCGATGAGAAGCTGGGCCGCCTGCACGTGCAGGTGACACTCGCGCACGAGCCGGATGAGGCGGCGGAGCGGGCCGTCACGGCCGAGCTGTCGCGCATCCTCGGGCGGTCCGTGATCCCGCACATTTCCGTGGATCCGGCACTCCTGGGCGGTATCGTGGTACGCTATGGCGACCGTGTCATGGACGGGTCGCTGCGGCGCCGTCTGGTATCCCTGCGCCACCGCATGGTGGACGCGGCGCTTCCGATGGGAGCATAGACGTTCAGATCGCCGGCGCGCTGCGCCGGTTTACGAACCGGCGCCGTGTGGCGCGTGGAATAAATCTCTGACGAGAACGAGACATGTCGAGCACGGAAACTCAGCTTCGAGCCAGTGAAATCAAGGATGTGCTGCTTCGCCAGATCGAGCAGTACAGCGAGGAGCTGAAGGTCGAGGAAGTCGGCGAGGTCCTGGAAGTGAAGGACGGCGTCGCGCGCATTTACGGTCTGACGAACGCGATGGCGAGCGAGATGCTCGAGATCACGTCGTCGGAGACCGGTGACGCGGTGACGGCGCTGGCGCTGAACCTCGAAGAGGACAATATCGGTGCGGTCGTCATGGGCGACTGGACGTCGCTGCACGAAGGCGACACGGTCCGGCGCACGGGACGCGTGCTCGACCTGCCGGTCGGCGCCGCGTATCTCGGCCGCGTGGTCGATTCGCTCGGCAACCCGATCGACGGCCGCGGCGAGATCGTCGCCGAGGACCGCCGCTTCATCGACGTGGTCGCGCCGGGCATCGTGCAGCGCCAGCCGGTCGGCGAGCCGTTGCAGACGGGCATCAAGGCCATCGACTCGATGATCCCGATCGGTCGCGGCCAGCGCGAGCTGATCATTGGCGACCGCGGCACCGGCAAGACGGCCGTCGCGCTCGACGCGATCATCAACCAGAAGGACACCGGCGTGCTGTGCGTCTACTGCGCGATCGGTCAGCGCGCCAGCAAGGTGGCCAGCGTTGTCGAGACGCTGCGCGAGAACGGCGCCCTCGACTACACGATCGTCGTCGCGGCCAACGCGTCCGATCCGGCACCCATGCAGTACATCGCCCCCTACGCCGCCACGGCGCTCGCCGAGCACTTCATGTGGCAGGGCAAGCACACGCTGGTGGTCTACGACGACCTCTCCAAGCAGGCGACCGCGTACCGGCAGATCTCGCTCGTGCTGCGCCGCCCGCCGGGCCGTGAGGCGTACCCGGGCGACGTGTTCTACCTGCACTCGCGTCTCCTCGAGCGTGCGGCAAAGCTCTCCGACGCGAACGGCGGCGGGTCGCTCACCGCACTGCCGCTGATCGAGACGCAGGCCGGCGACGTGTCCGCGTACATCCCGACGAACGTGATCTCGATCACCGACGGGCAGATCTTCCTGGAGGCCGACCTGTTCTACGCGGGCCTGCGTCCGGCCGTGAACGTCGGTATCTCGGTGTCGCGCGTCGGTGGTGCGGCGCAGACGAAGGCGATGCGCGGCGTCGCCGGCCGTCTGCGTCTCGACCTCGCGCAGTACCGCGAGCTCGAGGCGTTCGCGCAGTTCGGCTCCGAGCTCGACGCGGCCACGCAGAAGCAGCTGGCGCGCGGCGAGCGCATCGTCGAGGTCCTCAAGCAGCCGCAGTATGCGCCGATGCGCGTCGAGGAACAGGTCATGATCCTGTACGCCGTGACGAACGGTCTGATCGACGACGTGCCGACCAACCAGGTGCGCGCCTTCGAGCTCGGCTTCCTGGAGTACATGCGGACGCAGAAGCCGGAGCTCGGTGAGAAGATCCGCGGCGGCGCCAAGATGGAGAAGGAAACGACCGACGCGCTGACCGCAGCGGTGAACGACTTCAAGCAGACGTTCCTGGCCGAGCAGAAGGCGGCGAAGGCCGCGTCTGCACCGGCACAGGCGGCGGAGAAGTCGAACACCGACGCGTCCACGGCGGGCAATCCGCTGGCATAGGGAACGATGGCGAAGACACTCGAGCTCAAGCGCCGGATCCGTTCGATCGGCAAGACGCGCCAGATCACGCGGACGATGGAGATGGTCTCCACGTCCAAGCTGAAGCGCGCCACCGACCGCGTGCACGCCGCACGTCCGTACGCGGCACGGCTCACGGAAGTCATCGGGCGTCTGATCGACCCCGAGCTGCGCGAGCGTTACCCGCTGCTGCGTCAGCCCGAGACGGTCCGCCGCGCCGCCGTGATCCTCGTGACGTCCAATCGCGGTCTCGCCGGTGCATTCAACGTGAATCTCATCCGCGAGGCGCGCCGGCTCATCGAGCGCCTTCGCGGCGCAGGTGTCGAGGTCGAGATCCACGTCGTCGGCAAGAAGGCCGTGAGCTTCTTCCGTTACCAGAAGGAAGAGCTGGCCGCGGCGCGCTCCGACATCACGGACAAGCCGACGCTCGAGGATGCGATGAGCGTCATCGAGCCGCTGCGCGAGGGCTTCGAGGATGGCCGCCTCGACGAGGTGTACGTCGTCCACGCGCAGTTCCGGTCCGCACTCTCGACGCCGCCCGCGACCGTGAAGATCCTGCCGGTCTCCGCGGGTGAGGACAGCACGAATGCGTCGGGTCGCACGCAGAGCTACATCCTCTCGCCGTCAGCCGACGAGATCCTGAACCGGCTGCTGCCGCTCTACGTGCGCAACAGCGTGTATCGTGCGCTCGTCGAGACGGCTGCGGCCGAGCACGGTGCCCGTCGTACCGCCATGAAGAACGCGACCGACAATGCGGGCGACATTCTCGACAACCTGAATCGTACGTTCAACCGCGCACGCCAGGCGCAGATCACGCAGGAGATCGCGGAGATCGTCGGCGGCGCCGCAGCGCTGGAATAACAGACGGAGCCCCGCCGTTCCGGAGCTGCCAGGCCCGGGATGACGGAGCCACAGAGCTAAACAACTCGGAGACAGACATGGCGCAGGCCGCAAATACAATGGGACGTGTGGTCCAGGTGATCGGACCCGTGATCGACGTGGAGTTCGAGACGGGCGGGATCCCGGAGATCTACAACGCGCTCGAGATCAGGCGTAAGGGCGAGAACGGCGGTGCGGACATCCGCGTGGTCGCCGAGGTGCAGCAGCACATCGGCCGCAGCCAGGTGCGTGCAGTCGCCATGTCGTCCACGGACGGCCTGACGCGCGGCATGGAAGTGCGCGACACGGGCCGCGCGATCGCGGTGCCCGTGGGTGAGGCCGCGCTGGGCCGCATCCTGAACGTGCTCGGCGAGCCGGTGGATGAGGCGGGTGAGATCGGCGCCGCTGTCGAGCGCTGGCCGATCCACCGCGAGGCACCGAAGTTCAGGGCTCTCGAGCGGAAGACGGTGATCTTCGAGACGGGCATCAAGGTCATCGACCTGATCGCGCCGTACGTGAAGGGCGGCAAGACCGGCCTCTTCGGCGGCGCCGGCGTCGGCAAGACCGTCATCATCATGGAGCTGATCAACAACATCGCGATGGAGCACGGCGGCAAGTCCGTGTTCTGCGGTGTTGGCGAGCGCACACGCGAGGGCAACGACCTCTACCTCGAGATGAAGGAGAGCGGCGTGCTGCCGAACGTGGCGCTGGTGTACGGCCAGATGAACGAGCCGCCCGGCGCCCGCCAGCGCGTCGGCCTCTCCGGCCTGACGGTCGCGGAGTACTTCCGCGACGTCGAGAAGCAGGACGTGCTGCTCTTCGTCGACAACATCTTCCGCTTCACGCAGGCCGGCTCCGAGGTGTCCGCGCTGCTCGGCCGCATGCCGTCCGCCGTCGGCTACCAGCCGACGCTCGGCACGGAGATGGGCGCGCTCCAGGAGCGGATCACGTCGACCCGCGACGGCTCGATCACGTCGGTGCAGGCCATTTACGTGCCGGCCGTCGACCTGCCGGACCCGGCACCGGCCACGGCGTTCGCGCACCTCGATTCGACGACGGTGCTCACGCGTGCGCTGACCGAGATCGGGATCTACCCGGCCGTCGATCCGCTCGACTCGACGTCGCGCATCATGGACCCGCAGTTCGTCGGTGAGCGCCACTACAAGGTCGCATCCGAGGTGCAGCGCATTCTGCAGCGTTACAAGGAGCTGCAGGACATCATCGCCATCCTCGGCATGGACGAGCTCTCGGAAGAGGACAAGCTGGTCGTCGGCCGTGCGCGCCGTCTGCAGCGCTTCCTCTCGCAGCCGTTCCACGTCGCCGAGACGTTCACCGGCATCAAGGGCAAGTACGTGAAGCTCGCGGACACGATCGAGTCGTTCGAGCGCGTGGCCGCCGGCGAGTTCGATCATCTGCCGGAGCAGGCGTTCTACATGAAGGGCGGCATCGAGGATGTGATCGCCGCCGCGAAGGACATGGCGTGATGGCCGATCGCCTGAAGGTCGCGATCATCAGCCCGGAGAGCACGGTCTACGAGGGCGAGGCGGACATGGTCGTCGCGCCCGCGTGGGACGGCGAGGTCGGTGTGCTGCGCGGTCACGCGCCCATGCTCGTGCTGCTCGGTGCGGGTGAGATGCGCATAAAAAGTGGCGGCGGCGAGCAGCGTTTTCACGTCGAGGGCGGCTTCATGCAGGTCGCCGACGACGTGGTCACAGTGCTGAGCGAGAGCGCATCCACCACGGCGTGACGGCAGACCCACGCAGGTCCGAGAAGGCCGGCCGCGGATCCCGCGACCGGCCATTTTCTTGCGACCCGCGGCGGCGACTCTGTTCGGGTATCACTGATCAGTCGACGTCGTTCTGACTGGAGGCGCACACATATGCGTAAGCTTTCGTTTGTTTTCCTGATCGGCCTGCTCGCCGGATCCGCCGGGCAGGCGGCCGCGCAGCCCTGGGATGTGCCCAGCTTCTTCTCGCCGCGGCCCGGCGAGGACATCGGCATCTACGTCGTGGACATGGATGGCACCGATGATCTCGGGATCGTGGGTATCTGGCGCCAGGAGGGGAATCTCAACCTGGGCGTTCGCGCCGGGGTGCTCGATGGTGACCACATCTCGCTCGGCGCGGAGTTCTACGGCCCGATCCGCGGCGTGAACGCTCCGATCTACATGTCGTGGCTGCTCGGGGTCGGAGGCACGTTCAACGGCGCGACCTGGCTGAGGATCCCGGCGGGCGTCAGCATAGGCACCATCTTCGACGCCGGCTCGCTCGACATCATGCCGTACCTGCACCCGCGCGTCGCGCTGGACTATGTTTCATGGGATGCGCCGGAAGGTGTCGATGACAGCGACTCGGAATTGAACTTCGATCTCGATCTCGGTGCGGACATCAGTCTCGGTCCACAGTGGGTATTCCGCTTCGGCGCCACCGTCGGCGACTTCGACGGCATCGGTGTCGGCATAGCTTACAGAATGGGGCGTCGACTCGTCGTACGCTGAGCAATTGAGAATAGACCTCCACATACACAGCACAGCCTCGGATGGAAGTCTCTCGCCCGGTGCGGTCGTCGCGGCCGCCCGGGCGGGTGGTCTCCACGTCATTGCCATTGCCGATCACGACACGGTCGCGGGCGTGGCGGACGCCCAGGCCGCGGCGGAGGGGTCGGTGCACGTCATTCCGGCGCTGGAGCTCTCCACGTACGATGCGGGCGCCGAGTACCATGTGCTCGGATACTACGTCGACACGACGAACCGCTCGCTGATGGAGCACGGAGCGCGCGCGTCCGGAGCCCGTGAAGTGCGCATGCACCAGATGCTCGAACGTCTCGGCTCACTCGGCGTGAAGGTCGCCTTCGAGGATGTGCTCGCGGCGGCCGGGACGAAGCCGGACAGTCTCGGACGTCCACACCTCGCCCGCGCGCTGCATCAGCGCGGACACGTCACGTCCGTTTCCGAGGCGTTCGATCGCTACATCGGCGACCAGGGTCCCGCATTCGTGCCCTCCGCGCTCATCACGCCGTTCGACGCCATCGACATCATTCATGGCGCCGGCGGTGTCGCCGTGTGGGCGCACCCGCGCCCCGACGCATTGCAGACGGCGCTTGCGGCTTTCGTCGCGCATGGCCTGGACGGCGTCGAATGCTTCCGGCCGCGCCTGACGCATGGCGACACGGAGCGGATCTCGCGCATTGCCAGGGACGCGGGGCTCTTCGTCACCGGCGGCTCCGACTGGCACGGCGAATGGCAGGGACGGCTCGGCGACTTCGCGATCGAGCGCGATGACGTCGTACGCTTCCTGGACATCGGCGGCATCTGACACGTCCGCTGTGATCGCCCTCCCGGTGCCGCGGCGCGCAGTGTGCACGGGAGCCACTCATGGCTCGTGACGACCGATACTCACGTCGCAGTACATCCCGCTCCGCACGGCGCGGCCGGAGCCCGGCGCGCCGTGCGCCCGCGACACGTCCTGCATCAGGATCATCGCGGCGCAGAATGCGCGTTCGCCGCAGCGCCTCCGCGGCGCGGCGCTCCGCGCAGGGACGTCTGAAGAAGTTCCGGCAGGGCTCCATGCTCGCCGTCGCGATCACCGGGTTGTTCCTGCTGCTCTGGGGTAGGCCGGAGGACGCCCCGGCGCAGCAGACGCCGGGTGGCACGGTCGCCGATACCGCCGCCGTCATCAGCGTGCCCGACACCGCTGCCGTACGCGATTCGGTCCTCGACACCATGCGCGCCGATCCCGGTCGCAGCGTGGAAGAAGCGACGAGCACGGTGCGGCGGTTCGCACTCGACTTCACGACTCTCCTCCCGAAGATCCTGATTGCGCTCGGTCTGCTGCTGGCCGCCGCCATCATCGTCCGGCTGGTGCGTGCGGTTCTGCGCAGAATCCTGGGCGAGTGGGAGAAGGCGGACGCCGCCACGGCCATCGCGGGCATTCTGATCTGGCTGCTGGCGATCGGGATCGCACTGAGCATCATTGCCGGCGATACCCGCACGCTCATCGGATCCGTCGGCCTCCTCGGCCTCGCACTTTCCTGGGCGCTGCAGGCGCCGATCGAGAGTTTCGCGGGCTGGCTCCTCAACTCGTTCAAGGGCTACTACCGCGTGGGAGACCGCATCGCGGTGGGCGAGGTGTTCGGCGATGTCTATCGCATCGATTACCTGAATACGACAGTCTGGGAGGCGGGCGGGCCGGACAAGCCGGTGCAGGGTGCGCAGCCGACGGGCGCACTCATCACGTTCCCGAACTCCGAAGTGCTCCGCTCCAACATTGTGAACTACACGCGCGGCTTTCCGTATGTCTGGGACGAGATCAACATCGGGATCTCGAACGAGAGCGACCTGGGCTATGCGATGCGAACCATCGCGGCTGTCGCGCGCGAGGTCGTCGGGCCCGTGATGCAGGGACCGGTGGACACGTACCGGGCAATCCTCGATCAGGAAGGTCTGGCATACGACGTGGCCGACGAGCCGCAGGTCTATCTCGCGCCGACGGAATCATGGACGGATGTCGTCGTGCGTTACCTGGTGGACGCTCGGGAACGCAGGAAGTGGTCGAGCGCCCTTCACCTGCGGATCGGCGAAGCGATCGCTGAGCCGGAGCACCGCGAGCGGATCCGGCCGGCGTACCCTGTCCGGGTCACCATCACACCACCTGAAGGATCGCGCCCTTGAGGTAGGACGACTCGGGGATCTGCACGATCTCGGGGTGGTCCGGCGCCTGGCCGCGCCACTCGATCCAGCGCACCGGCCGGCCGGCGTCCGCGGCGGCGCTCTCCAGCATCTCGCGAAAGAGCCACGGGCTCAGGTGGTACGAGCAGCTGAATGTGCACAGGATGCCGCCCGGCCGTAGAATCTTCATGGCGCGCAGGTTCAGCTCCTTGTAGCCGCGCAGCGCGGCCTGCACCGCGTCCTTCTTCTTCGCGAACGCCGGCGGATCCACCACGATGGTGTCGTAGGCCTCACCGGCATCGTCCTGTGCCCGCAGGTAGTCGAATGCGTTGGCCTCCACGAAATCGATGCGCTCGGCGCGCGCGCCGTTGAGCGCTGCATTCTGGCGCGCCCGGGCGAGTGCATCGCCCGACGAGTCCACAGCCGTGACGCTGTCCGCGCTGCCGGCCAGGTGCAGCGCGAAAGAGCCGTGATAGGAGAAGCAGTCGAGCGCGCGCCCGCGCGCGACCGCTCCGGCACGCGTGCGGTTGTCACGCTGGTCAAGAAAGGCGCCCGTCTTCTGCCCGGACCACGGCGCGGCGAGGTATCTCACATTCCCCTCGGTCACCTCGAGCTCTTCCGGCACGCTGCCATGCAGCAGCTCGATCCCTTCCGGCAGCTGTTCCAGGCGGCGCACCGGGACGTCGTTACGCGCGAGAATGCCGGCGGGCTCACACGTCTCCAGCAGCGCAGCAATGATCGGAGCACGGAACGTCTCCAGCCCCGCGGAGAGCAGCTGCACCACGAGGTGGTCGCCGTAGCGATCGACGATCAGTGACGGCAGGCCATCGGCTTCCGCGTGTATGAGACGATAGGCAGTGGCGTCCGGGGCAAGCGCTTCACGGTACTGTGCGGCCGCGGCCACACGCGCATGCCAGAACGGTGTGTCCAGAGAAATACGATCGCGACTCACGAAACGCAGTGCGATCTGCGATGTCGGACTCCACAGCGCGGTGCCCGCCAGCGTGCCGGACTCGTCCACGACGTGGACCGCGCCGGCTTCGTTGCCGGGCGCCACGACCACGTCGCTGCGATATATCCACGGGTGGCCGCCGCGCCAGCGTGCGGCGCCGCGACGGTTCACCACCGCTTTCTGCATCTGGCGGACCTGGTCCGGGTTCGTCACGTTTTGCCTGCCCTTTTTCTGCGATCACGGAGGCGCGTATGGCAGCGGGAAGCGACCGGCTCGGCTCCAGCCCCCTGCGCCGGCCTGCAAGTGTAACGCGCACCGCGCGCGCGAACCATGCGCGCCCGGCGCGCTCACGTCCCCCGGCCGCTGCGCGGATCGTCGATTCGCCCCGCACGTCGCAGCCGCTGCTGCTGCTCCTTCTGACGCAGCTGCTCGCCGCGTGCTCGTCCTCCGCGCCGTCGCCGGACACCGCCGCCGACACCGCGGCCGTAGCCCCGGGTGTTCGCCCGGCCGATACGCCGGCGGACGCGCGGCCCGATTCTGTCATGGCCCGCGACACGTTCTTCGATGGCTCGGAGACGGTCTGGCTCGATGCCGAAGGGCGCGGCGTGACGTTCCGCGCCGTCGGACAGGAGCCGGGATGGCTCCTGGAAATGGGTGCGGAGGGGAACATCAGGCTCGTCACCGACTACGGTGCCGAGGAGCGGATCCTGCCGATGCCGGCTCCCGTCGTCGATTCCGTCACCTGGACGACGACTTACCGTGTCGTCGCGCCCGACGTGGACCTCACGATCGACATCCGCGACGAGCCGTGCGCCGACACGATGAGTGGCGAGCGATTTCCTGCGACGGTCACCGTTGTGCTGAACCGCATGCGCTACAGCGGCTGCGGCCGCACGCTCGACCTGCTCCCGTAGCGCCGTGTGTGCCGAACCGCAGGTGACTGGGCGCGCGGTCGCTCAGCGTGTCGCGGGCAGCTGACGCGTTGACGCGAGCGGGGTTGACGGCGACAACCGTCTGCGCGATTATTCCCGGCTCGGTCGCAATGCCGCAGAGGTGCCGTAAGACCTTGACCGACAGTGCGACAGGCATTAAGTTGGATTGCTCGGCGCGAAACTGTTCGCGCCAACAGGTGCGGCGCCACAACGCCGACAGCTATTTGACAATTCGGGTGATTGGGATCGTCGAGAAGACGAGCGCTGATAGGCGAAGTATTGTACCGGTGGACCGGACCAATACGTCGGCATCCGTGGGACCCTGCTGCGCGCGAGCGTGGTGGTGGTGTCACGAATGCTGATATCGATTGGAACTGGTCAAGCGCAGTAAGGGCACACGGGGGATGCCTAGGTGCGGACAGGCGATGAAGGACGCGGCAAGCTGCGATAAGCCATGGTTAGGAGCACGCATCCTGTGATCCATGGATTTCCGAATGGGGCAACCCG
>DATHVW010000142.1:0-22165 GCA_035461085.1 Longimicrobiales bacterium
TCGTCACTCGATCGGCTGGAGGTTGGCGACGATCTTCGCGCGGTGCGGCTCCAGGAACGGCGGCAGCGCGATGCGCTCGCCGAGCGTGGACTCGTCCTCATCCACCGCGAAGCCGGGCTCGTCGGTGGCGATCTCGAACAGGATGCCGTTCGGCTCGCGGAAATAGAGGCTGCGGAAGTAGTAGCGATCGATCGGGCCGCTGTTCGGCACGCCCAGCTGACCGAGCAGCCCGACCCACCGCTCGTAATCGGAGTAGGTCGGTGTGCGGAACGCCACGTGATGAACGGCGCCCGCGCCCTGGCGCGCGACGGGCAGGTCGGGCTGAATGGCCACGTGCAGCTCCGCGGCTGCGCCGCCGGGGCCCATCTCGAACACGTGCACCCGGTTCAGCGACGTCCCGGGGTGCGAGTACTCACGCACCCCCCTCATGTTCAGCACTTCCGTGAGAATGCCCGCAGTGGGAGCCAGGTCGGGCACGCTCATGACGATCGGGCCGAGCCCGCGGATCTGGTGCTCGACGGGCACAGCGCTGCGCTCCCACGGGACCGGATCGTCGCCCGCGCCGTGGTCGTCAACGAGCGAGAGACGCTGACCTTCGGTGTCCTCGAAGTCGATGGCGGCCCGGCCATCCCGCTCGATGATGCCCGTCGTCTCCACCTTCTCATCCGCCAGCCGCCGGGCCCACCACTCGAGCGAGTCGCCGCTCACGCGCAGCTGCGTGCGGACGATGCTGTGCGTGCCCCGACTTTCGGGCAGCATGTTCCAGTCGAAGAACGTGATGTCCGTACCGGGACTGCCTGCACCGTCGGCGTAGAACAGATGATACGCACTCACGTCGTCCTGATTGACGCTGCGCTTCACCAGCCGCAGGCCCAGCACGCGCGTGTAGAACCGGTAATTGTCGCGGACGCGGCCGGTGATGGCCGTCAGGTGATGTATGCCGCCCAGGTCCATGACTCTCCTCCTTCGAGGGAACGTCCGCCCAATCGATGCAACTACGGCGCCTCGCCGTACAGCTCACTCCGGTCCGTCGCGGCCAGCTCCACGAGAAACGACGCAATGCGCTCGGTCACGGCCCGGAAGAACGCCTCGCCGCGGTCCGCCGTCGCGGCGCGGGGGTCGCCCACACCCGTGTCGTCCGTCACGCGCGTCCATTCCCGCTGCGTCCACGCCCAGCCCTCGCGGAACGCCGCCACGCGGAACGGCCGTGCGGCGCCCGTCCCGGCCTCGCCGAGCGGCAGCACGAGATGGGGCGCGAGATACATGACGACGCTGGTCTCGAGCTCGCCCGCGTGGTCGCCCGGCTCACTGAAGAATCGCGTCGCATCGACGGTGGTCCACCAGTTCAGCGTGCACAGCAGCATGCGCGTGTGCGGCTGAATCTCGCGGAGCAGCGTCCTGAAGTCGTTGCCGCCGTGGCCGTTCACCACAACGAGTGCGCGGACGCCGTGCGGCTCGAGCGACGCCGTAATGTCGCGCAGCACGGCGGCCTGCGTGGACGGGTTCATGTTGATGCAGAACGGTATGTCCAGCTGCCCCGTCTGCACGCCGAACGGCATGGCGGGCAGCACCGTGACGCGCGCCCCGCCGTCCGTGGCAATGCGCGCCGCTTCCGCGGCCACGGCCTCCGCCTGGAGCGTGTCCGTGCCGTAGGGCATGTGAACGTTGTGCGCCTCCGTCGCGCCCCAGGGCAGGAGCGCGATGTCGATGCGCGAGTCGCGCACGCCCTTCCAGCTCGATTCCTCCAGCATCCAGCGGCGCGGCGCGGTCACGTCAGCCTCGGAGTTCTGGTATTCATGCAAAGAGACGCGGCAGCTCGCGCACGAGCGTCCAGGCGCCGAGCGCGCCCATGAGCACGGCCGTGAGGATGCCGGCGAGCGTCAGCAGTCGCGGATGGCGGTAGTCGCCGACGACGGCGGTGCGATGCGCCGCCACGAGCATCACGCCCAGCGCGAGGGGCAGGATCATGCCGTTCACGGCGCCGGCAAGGATCAGCAGCCGGACGGGCCGGCCGATCGTGAGAAAGATCGCGGTCGAGAGCAGGATGAACACGATGGTCGCAATGCGCGGATTCCGGTCGATGACGGGAATCGACGACCGCAGGAACGACACGGACGTGTAGGACGCGCCGACCACGGACGTGATCGCCGCCGCCCACATCACGACGCCGAACACGCGACGTCCGATGGCGCCGGCGGCAGCCTCGAACACGGCCGCCGGCGGGTTGGCGGCGCCCAGGATGTCCGCGCGCGCCACGACGCCGAGCGCGGCCAGGACCCGGGCGATGCGGACGAACGACGCGACACCGATCCCCGTCAGCGCGCTCCGCTGCACCTGCGGCAGCGCGCCCGCGCCCTTGACGCCGGCATCGAGCAGGCGGTGCCCGCCCGCGAACGTGATGTAGCCGCCGACCGTGCCGCCGACGAGCGTCACGATCTCGAGAATGCCGATCTGCTCCGGCCAGACACTGCGCAGCGCCGCCTCGCCCAGCGGTGGCGCCGACGTGACCATCACGTACGCCATCAGCGCTATCATCACGACGCCCAGCACCTGCGTGAAACGGTCCATTGCGTGGCCGGCCTCACGCACGACGAAGATCGATATCGCGACCACGGCGCTGGCCGCGGCACCGATGCGCGGATCGATATCGAGCAGCGCGTTCGCGCCGAGGCCGGTCCCCGCGATGTTGCCGACATTGAAGGCGAGACCGCCAATGGCGATGAAGCCGGCGAGGACGTGACCGAGGCCGGGCAGTACGATGTTGGCGATGTCCTGCGCACGGCGCTCGCCCACGGCGATCACGCGCCAGATGTTGAGCTGCGCAGCCAGGTCGAGCAGCACCGAGACCAGAATCGCGAAGCCGAAGCTCGCACCCAGCCGCGCGGTGAAGACGGTCGTCTGGGTGAGGAAGCCGGGCCCCACCGCCGACGTGGCCATGAGGAACGCCGCGCCCGTGATCGCCGCGCTGCGCGCGCGGAGCGTCGCTGTCTCGCCCGTCATGGTGCGCCCGGCGCCGCCACGCGCACCGGTGCGTCGTTCAGCACGGCGCGCACCCGGCGCGCGATGTCCACTGCGTGCGCACCATCGCCATGGATGCAGATCGTCTCCGGGCGCACACGTATGTCCTTCCCCGACGTAGTGGTGACAGTGCGCTCGACCACCATGCGCAGCACGCGGGCAGCCGCCGTGTCGGGATCCTCGATCAGTGCGCCCGCGGCGCCGCGCGGGGTCAGCGTGCCATCGGGCTCGTACGCGCGGTCGGCGAACGCCTCCGCGACCGGGCGGAGTCCCACGAGCTCCGCTTCCGTGATGAGCGTGCTGCCCGCGAGACCGTACAGCAGCAGGTTCGCGTCCGTGTCCAGCACCGCACGGACGACCGCGCGCGCGACGCGCGCGTCCACGGCCGCATCGTTGTACAGTGCGCCGTGCGGCTTCACGTGCGTGATCGGCGTCCCCGTCTCACGGGCGATAGCGCGCAGGTCGGCGATCTGGCTCGCTACTGCATTGTAGATCTCGCCGGGTGTCAGCTCCATGCGGCGGCGCCCGAATCCTTCCCGGTCCGGATAACCCGGATGCGCGCCGGCCGCAGTGCGATGGCGTGCGGCGAGCAGCAGCGTCTCACGCATCGTGTGCGCATCACCGGCGTGTCCGCCGCAAGCGATGTTCGCGGACGTGATGTGCGGCATCAGCTCCGCATCGTGACCGGCGCCTTCGCCCATGTCGCAGTTCAGGTCGATTCGCAGCATGCTCATGCAGTGTGATGGACGCGGAGTCCCGCCGCAAACAGCCGCAGGTCGTGCTCCTGCCGGAGATACAGAGTCTGCGCGTCTGCCAGGCTCACCTCGCGGAAGCGCACGCGCGCACCCGGCGGCGCCTGCGCCAGCAGCGGCAGGTCCACTGTGATGACGGACGCGATGCGCGGGTAGCCGCCAATGGTCTGGTGGTCGGCCATCAGCACGATCGGCTCGCCCGACGGCGGTACCTGAACGGTACCCATGGTAACGGGCGAGGAATAGAGATCATACAGTCCCGAGAGCGACAGCGATGGCCCCGTCAGGCGCAGGCCCATGCGGTTCGACTGCGGCGTCACCTCGAACTCACCCGCCAGCAGCAGCTCGCGCGAGACGGCGGAGAAGCGATCGTGCTCGGGTCCGCGTATGACCCGCACCACGGGTCTGGCGCTGTAGTGCGGGATCAGGCTGCGCCCGACGCGCGGCGCGTCATCCGGTGCGGCGAGCAGGCGATCACGCATGCGGCCGGCGGCCGGGCCCGGCGCACCGGTCGGCAGCTCATCGCCGGCCGCGATCGCACGGCCTTCATGGCCGCCGATGGCCGCGGTCAGGTCGGTGGCGCGACTGCCGAGCACCGGCGGGACATCGATGCCGCCCGCGACGGCAACGCATGCGCGGCAGCCGGTGCGCGGCCCGCTGAACGACAGCACGCCGCCGGCCGGTGCGACGAACGGGCTCCACAGCGGCACGGCGCGGCCATCGAGCGTGGCGCCGAGATCACCGCCACCGAGCGCCACAACGCGCTCCTCCACGAACTCCAGCGCGGGCCCGAGCAGTGTGCACTCCAGCGCGGCGGCACCCTCGGCGTTGCCGACGAGCAGATTCGCGATGCGATGGGCGACCGTGTCCATCGCGCCGCCGCGCGACACGCCGTGCTGCTGCATGCCGCGCCGTCCCAGGTCCTGCACCGTCGTGAGCAGGCCGGCGCGCCTGACGCGTATCACGCGTCGCTCGCGTCGATGAAGCGCACGCGGTCGCCGATGCGCAGCAGCGTTGGCGGGTCCAGCTCCGGCCGGAAGAGCCGCTCATCCGTGCGGCCGATGATCTGCCAGCCGCCCGGCGTGCGCAACGGATAGATCCCGGTCTGCTTCCCCGCGATGCCGACCGAGCCTGCCGGCACGGACGCGCGCGGCGATGACCGCCGCGGCGTCGCCAGCCGCTCCGGCAGGCCGCCGAGGTACGGGAAGCCCGGCGTGAAGCCGACCATGAACACCGTGTACTCCGCACCCGCGTGCATCGCCACCACGTCCGCCGCCGACAGGCCGGCGTGTCGCGCCACGAAGTCCAGGTCGGGGCCGTCGTCGCCGCCATACCGCACCGCGATCTCGACCGTGCGCCCGGGCGCGAGGACCGCGGCCTGCACGTTCTCCAGCGCCGTCACGACCGTACGTCGCATCGTCTCGTATGGACTGCCATCGCTTTCGCTGCGCGCGACGGGCACCGGGTCGTAATGCACGGCAATGCCGGTGTACGCGGGCACGATGTCGGTGACGCCGGGGATGGCGGCGGCCGTTAGCGCGTCGAACGCGGCGCGGACGCGCGCGTGCGTCGCGGCATCGATGGCATGGCCCAGCTCGATGAGCAGGGCGGCGTCACCGAGCGGCTGCACGCGCATGGTCAGTCCCGGGCTGCAGTGTGCATGGTGTCGGCGCCCTGTCGGAGAACGTGGGGATGCTGCACGTCCAAGATGTCTCCGCCGGTCGCCGAAAATCAACGAAAACCGCCGCATCTGCTTGACACTGCCGCGGTTCGTCCCATTATGCGACGTCCCCACCCTTCCAGGCACGCACGGAGAACTCAATGTCGATGTCGAGGAACGTCGCGCTGATCGCGCTGGCATCACTGCTCGCGGCCGCGCCGGCAGCCGCGCAGTCACGCGAGACTGTCCCGCCCGAGGCGGAACGCAGCGAGGAATGGTTCCAGCTGAACCCGGAACGCCACGGCGTCAGCTACTTCGCGCGCCACCGCCACCCGCAGGTGCAGTACGAGGCGGGCGACGTGCTGACGTTCGACCAGTACCACACGGTGGACGTCATGTACGCCTGGCTACGGCGCTGGGCGGAGCAGCATCCCGGCATCGTCGAGCTGTACGAGGTGGCCCGGAGCTACGAGGGCCGCCCGATCCTTCAGATGACGCTGACGAACAAGGCGACCGGCCCGAAGGAGGAGAAGCCCGCGGCGTACTTCGAGGGCGGCCGCCACAGCGGCGAGATCACGTCATCGGAGTCGGTGCTGTGGCTGGCGAAGCATCTGATCGAGAACTACGGCCGCGACCCGGCGATCACGCACCTGCTCGACACGAAGGCCGTGACGCTCAGGCCGCAGAACAACCCGGACGGGTCGAACATGTACCTGCACACGGCGGTCATGAACCGCAGCACGGTGCGACCGGTGGACAATGACGGCGATGGCCTGTTCGACGAGGATGAGGCCGATGACATGGACGGCGATGGCGTCATCTACACGATGCGCTGGAAGCCGACCATGACCGGCGCCGATACCGTCGCGCCGACCATGGTGCTCGACGAGAAGGACCCGAGCGGCCGGCTCATGCGCCGCGCGCGCGATGGCGAGACTGCGATCTGGCGCACCATGAGCGAAGGCATCGACAACGATGGCGACGGCCGGTTCAACGAGGACGGCATCGGTGGCCTGGACCTGCATCGCAACTACCCGGAGAACTGGCGTCCCGATCGCGGCGGTGATGCGACGGGGCGGGGCTACACGCAGGGCGGCGCGGGCGAGTTCCCGCTGAGCGAGCCGGAAACGCGCAGTGTGGTCCTGTGGCTGCTGTCGAATCCTAACATCTCGGTGGTGAACTCGATGGACACGCGCGTGCCCATGCATCTGCGGCCGCCATCGACGTCGAAGTCCGAGGAGCGGATGTACCCCGAGGACCTCCGCTACTATGAGCACTTCGACACGGTCGGCCTGCGCATCACGGAGTATCCGTGGGCGGGCGACGTCTATCACACCTACGCGACGCGCAACAATCCGGAAGGCAATCCGAGCCCGCTGTTCGGCCATGGCCCCGACTTCGGCTACTTCTACTACGGCTCGATCTGGTACGGTGACGAGCTGTGGAACGGCGGGATCATGCGCGACGAGAACGGCGATGGCGAGCGCGACCAGCTGGACGCGCTGATCTGGGATGACCGCGAGAATGGCGGCGCCAACTTCAAGCCGTGGACGGCGGCGCACCACCCGGTCTTCGGGGATGTGGAGGTCGGCGGCTTCCATCCGAAGTTTTTCTCGCAGAACGGCCCGCCGAACGTGCTGGAGCGGTGGGCGAGCCGGCAGGCGCTGTTCAACCTGGAGATGGCGTACGCACTGCCCGAGCTGGCCTGGCAGGACGTACGGGTCCGGCGTGTGCAGCAGCATGGCGCGGACAGCGCGACGTACGAGGTGCGCGTGCAGTGGAAGAACAACGGGCGGCTGCCGACGGCACTGAAGCAGGCGCAGCTGGTGAAGATCGTGCAGGAGGACCGGCTGAACCTGTCGTTCGTGCGGGACACGGCCGCGGAGTCGCGCGCACCGCGGATCATGGAGCCCGACCTGCGCGGCGGGGAGGTCTGGAGCGGCTGGACCGAGCCGGGTCAGACCAAGACGGTGACGTACCGGGTGCGGACGTACGGCGCGGAACCCGTGCGCGCAAACCTGCGGCTGGACTCCACGCGCGGCGGAGTGCTGCGACGGGAGATCGAGATCGTACCGGGCGGCTGAGCCGTCCGGTCATACTGAGCCGCCATGAGCGGCGATTCGCGGGAGGCATGCAGATGCTGGTGGTGACGACACCCGACGTTCCTGGTCGCGAGATTGCGGAGACGCTCGGCATGGTGAGTGGAGAGGCGATCCTCGGCGCGAACATCTTCAAGGACCTGTTCGCGGGCATTCGCGACATCGTGGGCGGCCGCTCCGGGGCATACGAGAAGGAGCTGCGCAAGGCGAAGGAGATCGCCATCCAGGAGATGGAGAACGAGTGTGCTGCGCTCGGTGGCGATGCCATTGTCGCGATGGATCTCGATTACGAGAGCCTCCAGATCGGGCAGGGCGGCAACATGCTGATGGTCAGCGCCAACGGCACCGCCGTGCGACTCAGGTGAGCGGGAGGTCGCCTCGCGTGGGCAGCCGCACTGCCGCGCTCACCGTGCCATGTCACGTGAGTGACCGCTGGCTGAGGTTCGAGGAGCGCGAGCAGTTCGAGGTCCTCGATGAGGATCTGATCCAGGTGGACGTGATGACGCGCGATGATGACGGCGAGCCGTACAAGCTGTGCGAGCTGGTCGTCGCCCGCGGCGACCTCCTGCGCGCCATCGCGGCCTACGGCGATCCGCCGTTCCGCACCGCTCCCGTGCGCAAGATCCCGCCGGCCGCGCAGGCGGAGTCGCCGCGGCCGCGCAAGCGCGGCCGGGCGGTGCCGGAGCAGCCGACCCTGGACGAGCAGTGATGCAGCTCGTGTCGCTCGCGGCACCGGAGCTGAAGGCCTCGCTCGAGCAGTGCGGCCTGAGCGGGAGCGTCGCCAGCGCCGTGCTGGAGCAGGGGCCGTTCGCGAATGACGACGAGCTGTGCAGTGCCGTCGATTCGGTGATGCTGGGTCTGGACGATGAGGCGTTGCGGACACTGCTCGAGGCCGTGCCGCCGCCTGCAGTGGAGCGCGGCCACCCGGACGCCTGGGACGCAGCGCTTCTCGCCATCAGGCTGTACCGCGACCGCTTCGGGTTCCCGTTCGTCTCCGCGATCGCGACACCCACTGCCGAAGAGCTGCTCATGCGCGTGCGGATCCGGCTCGGCAACGATCCGGAGCCGGAGGGTCGCGCGGCGCGCGAGCATCTGCGGCGCCTCGTCCGCCGCCGGCTCCAGGATCTCCAGGAAACGGATGCGGGCGGGTAGCGGCCCGGCCGGGACGGCGCGAGGTGTGCACCGCGCTGATGCCGGGGTTTACCGGGTGAGGAGGAGATGGCGCGCCGCATCGATATCGACCCGCTGACGACACTCGTCGAGCACGCAGAGTACGCACACCTGTCGCCTTCCGTGGCCGCGCTGCGCGAGGAGGCAGCGCCGGTCGTGGGCGCGCTGCGCGGTCGCACGCTCTGGATGATCAACTCCACCGAGCGCGGCGGCGGTGTCTCCGAGATGCTGCCCGGCATGATCGCGCACCTGCGCGAGCTCGGCATCCGGGCCGAGTGGGTGGTGATCGAATCCGCCGATGACGACTTCTTCCAGCTGACGAAGCGCATCCACAACATGATCCACGGCGACGGGCCCGCCGGCCTGTCGGAGGATGACCGTCGGCTGCTGGAGCGCGTGAACCGCGAGAACGCGGAGACGCTACGCAGCGAGATCCGCCGCGGTGACGTCGTCGTGGTGCATGACCCGCAGCCCATGCCCATCGCCGGCATGCTCCGCGAAAGCACGGACATCACCGCCGTCTGGCGCTGCCACATCGGCCTCGACGCCACGAACGCCGCCACGACCGACGCCTGGCGTTTTCTACAGCCCTACGCCATACACTACGATCACGCGGTGTTCTCGGCGCCCGAGTACGCGCCGCCGTACTTCGAGGGGCGCAGCAGCATCATCTATCCCGCGCTCGACCCGCTCACGGCGAAGAACCGGCCGCTCCACGTGCAGGCCGTCGTCGCCGTGCTCGAGCGCGCGGCCCTGCTCCGCCTGGCCGAGCCGGCACTCGAGCCTCCGTTCGACAGCCCCGCACGTCGCTATCAGCCGGACGGCTCCTGGCAGCCGGCATTCCGTCCGTCCGACATCGGCCTGCTCACGCGCCCCATCATCACGCAGGTCTCGCGCTGGGACCGTCTGAAGGGCTTCCTGCCGCTCATGCAGGGCTTCGCCCGCTTCAAGCAGCGACTGACCCGCGACACCGCTCACGATGACGACGTGCGGCGGAGGCTCACGCAGTCACGCCTCGTCCTCGCGGGCCCCGACCCGGATTCGATCGCCGACGATCCGGAGGGCCGGGAGGTGCTCGAGGAGCTGTGCGCGGCTTACCTTGCCTGCGACGCCGACGTGCGCGCCGAGGTCGCGTTGCTCGCTCTGCCCATGGACGACCCTGCGGTGAACGCGCTCATCGTGAACGCGCTCCAGCGCGTGTCCACCATCGTGGTGCAGAACTCGCTGCGGGAGGGATTCGGCCTCACGATCACGGAGGCGATGTGGAAGGGCGTGCCGGTGCTGTCCAACTCGCGCGCCTGCGGCCCGCGTCAGCAGGTGCGTGACTGCGTGGACGGCCGGCTGATCGGCGATCCCGAAGATGTCCGTGAGATCGCAGACGCGCTTCACGCGATGCTGTCGTCGGACCAGCTCGAGACGTGGGCGCATAACGCGCAGCAGCGCGTCCACGAGCATTTCCTGATCTACTCGCAGCTGCGGCACTGGGTGCGGCTGCTGGCCACGCTCACGGGAGCCGTGAAGGCTGCATGACCATCAGCTACGACGATTTCAGACGGGTGGAGATCCATGTCGGCCGCGTGCAGCGCGCGGAGCCGTTCCCCGAGGCACGCCAGCCGGCCTTGAAGCTGTGGATCGATTTCGGCGAAGAGATCGGCGTGCGGAAGACGAGTGCGCAGATCACGCGGCACTACACGCCGGACGAGCTGCCGGGCCGCCTGGTGGTTGCCGTGACGAACTTCCCGCCGAAGCAGATCGGGAGCTTCATGAGCGAGGTGCTGGTCCTCGGCGTGCCGGACGAGGAGGGCGAGGTGGTGCTGCTGGAGCCCGATCGCGATGTTCCCCTCGGCGGACGGATGTTCTAGGTGTGCAGGAGGAGCTCGTGGCATCCGTACTGATCATAGACGACGACCTCGGCATCCGCCGCATGCTGCGCGGCGCGCTGGAGCGGGCCGGTCATCGGATCGAAGAGGCGTCCAATGGCGCGGAGGGCATGCAGCGCTATCGCACGGCGCCGGCCGACCTGGTGATCACGGATGTATTCATGCCGGACCAGGACGGCATCGAGACCATACAGCAGCTGCGTGAGGAGTTTCCGGAGTCGCGCATTCTGGCGATCTCCGGCGGGAGTGTAGGGGGGAGCAGCGCGGCGCTGACGGATGCGATGATGTTCGGCGCGGACGCGACGCTCGCCAAGCCCTTCACGGTCCATGAGCTGATAGCGGCCGTAGCCGGACTGCTGGCATGAGCACACCGGACGACATGGTGCCGGATGTTTCTCCGGACCTGCCGGGTCTGCACTGGCGTGCGACGATCGCCATGCTTCAGCGTCTGCCGCAGGCCGCGCTCTCGCGCGGCTTCGGCCGCCTGGCCGACATCCCCCTGCCACGACCCCTGCGGCGTCGTGTGCTCGGCACGTTCGCGCGCGCTGTCGGCATTGACATGTCGGAAGTCGAGCTGCCGCTCGAGGCGTACGGCTCCATCAACGCGTTCTTCGTGCGGCGCCTGCGCGACGGCGCACGCACGTGGCCGCTCGATGACGCGACGATCGCCTCACCCGTCGATGGCATCGCGGGCCAGCACGGTGTCATCCGGGACGGCCTGCTGATCCAGGCGAAGGGCCGGCACTATACGGCAGCCGCTCTGCTCGACAGCGAGCAGGATGCCGCGGTGTTCGAGGGCGGCACGTTCCTCACGATTTATCTGAGCCCGCGCCACTATCACCGCATCCACGCGCCGTGCGGCGGCGCGATACCCGCAGCGCGGCACGTACCGGGTGCATTGCTGCCCGTGAACGCGCCCAGCGTGATGCATGTCGCCGACCTGTTCCCGCGCAACGAGCGCGTGATCTGCATGATCGACGGGCCGCTCGGCAGGGTGGCGGTGGTGGCAGTGGGAGCGTACAACGTGGGCCGCATCTCCACCGCGTTCGATGCCGACTGGGCCGGGCCGGGCGGCTCCGTGGCGAACCGCGGAGCCACCGTCGCCGAGACCCGTCGCTACGATCCGCCGCGGCGCGTGAGCCAGGGCGATGAGATCATGGCGTTTCACCTCGGCTCGACGATCGTCGCGCTGTTCGAGCCGGGTGCGCGCCTCGATGCGCCTGCACCGGGCAGCGATGTGCGGCTGGGCGATGTACTGCTGCGGGCGGCGCCGCGCATCGTCTGATCAGCGCACCACCGCGATGAAGCTCAGCTCGACCATGAACCCGTGCAGGTCCGCGCCCACCGTCGTGCGGGCCGGATAGGGCGGGCGCAGGATCTCGCGATACACGGCATCGAAGTCGCCCCAGTCCTCCATCTTCGACAGGTACGCCGTGATCGACACGACATCTTCGAGCGTCGCGCCGGCCGCCGTCAGAGCGCGCTCCGCGTTCTCCAGCACCTGCCGCGTCTGTTCACCCACGTTCTCGCCCACGATCGCACCCGTGCGCGGGTCCTTGGGCACCTGACCCGACAGGAACACGAGATTGCCGGCGCGTATCGCCGGAGAGTAGGCGCCGACGGGTGGCGGGAACTCCGCATCCAGCTGTATGGCCGTCCAGTTCTTCGAGCCTTTCATTCCTCGCCCTCCCCGGGGTTGTCGTCGTTCCAGTCCATGATCCGAATGCGGTGGAGTGTGCCGGGCGCGGCCAGCGCAGCGCGCGTGGACGCGTACGGCTGAAACCGGGCGATGCTCCAGCGGGCGCCATCGGCGCGCGACAGCACGGCGCGCACGGTGGCATCATCGGGCTGCAGCGGATCGAACGGCAGTACGTCGGCGGTGCGGAACAGGCCGCCGCCTACGGCCTTCACATGAGCTTCCCTCTGCGTCCACGCGTCCAGGAATGCGGCTGCGAAATCCGGGCGCGGCATCGTCTCGAGCAGAGCCACGGTGTCCGGGTGCAGCACTCTGCGGGCGATGGCAGAGGCGCGCGGCACTCGGCGAACGCGCTCCACATCGACGCCGATCGCACCGCCTGCGACGGCGATCAGAGCGACACCACCCGTGTGGCTGAGGCTGAAGAACAGGCGCTCCGCGCCCTGCACGAAGGGGCGTCCGCCCGCCTCACGCGCCAGCGGGACGTCCGCCGCGGGGGCGCCATGGTAGCGGGCGAGTACGTCGCGCAGCACGATGCGCGAGAGGATGAAACGCCGCTGTTCCAGAGGGGCGGCGAACTGCGTGGCGCGTTCGAGCTCATCGCCCGACAGGCACGCCGCACGGCTCTCCACAGAGGGAGAAAGGCGGTCGAGCACCACGCGCCACACGTGCACTTCACGCTCGTGCAGCAGCCCGTTCATCGACCCGGATGGCGGCCCGTGAATCATCCGTGGAAGGCCTTTCGCGACTTCTCCAGAGGACCTCTACGCTGCCCAGAGGGGATCACCGTAAGCAAACTCATCATCTCCGCGCAAATTTTCTTGTTGCGTATACAGGGGCAGCGATTCATTTTGGTGCGCACCGGAAAGGTGCTTGTTACGCCTGACCAGAGATACCCTTTGACGGAGACCGTCTATGGCACGCGCGAAGAAGTCCGGCAAGAAGGCGGCGGCGAGGAAGCCGGCTGCGAAGAAGGCGGCGCCGAAGAAGGCCGCGAAGAAGGCACCGGCCAAGAAGTCGGCAGCCAGGAAGTCGGCCGCTCGTAAGAGCCCGGCCAGGAAGGCCGCGAAGAAGACAATGAAGAAGTCCACGGCAAAGAAGTCGACCGCGAAGAAGACCACCGCGAAGAAGTCGACTGCGAAGAAGGCAGCAAAGAAGACCACCGCGAAGAAGACGGCCAAGAAGGCAACGAAGAAGGCGGCGAAGCGGACCGGCGCGAAGCGCGCACCGAATCCCGCATTCATGAAGGCCATGCAGCCGGATGCGGATCTGTCGGCGGTCGTGGGCAGCACGCCGCAGCCCCGTACTGAAGTCACGAAGAAGATCTGGGCATACATCAAGAAGAACAACCTGCAGGATGCCAAGGAGCGTCGGATGATCAATGCCGATGACAAGCTCCGCAAGGTGTTCGGCGGGAAGTCACGCGTCTCGATGTTCGAGATGACCAAGCTGGTGAACAACCACCTGAAGTAGACGGTCGCCGGTCTGAGAGGAGGGCGCGTCCATGCGGGCGCGCCCTCCTTTTTTGTGGCATGCTACGTGACGGATGGTGTGGAGAGTGGACGGTCGCATGCAGCAGCGAAACACGGAACTGGAGGAGCGGTGAAGGCAGGCAGCGCGGCCAGCGAGCAGCTGGAGGCTCTGGGCGGACGGCTGGACGCGACACGCATCGAGCGCGACGTGCCGCTCGCACCCTATACCACGTTCCGCATCGGCGGGCCGGCGGACCTGCTGTACCGTGCGCGCACACCGGACGAGCTGGCCGACGCCGTCACCGCAGCACGCGATCTCGGCGTGCCGTATTTCCTGCTCGGACTGGGTGCAAACATCCTGGTGGCGGACAGCGGCTTTCGCGGCCTCGTCATCCGGAGCGAAGTGGACGCCATCGACTTCCTGGACGACAGGCGCGTGCGTGCGGGTGCGGGCGTGCAGACGTTCATGACGCTCATCAACGCCACCGTCTCACACGGCCTCGGCGGACTGCATCACTACGTGGGGATCCCGAGCACCGTCGGCGGTGCGGTATGGCAGAATCTCCACTTCCTGTCGCCGCCGCCCGAGCGTGAACGCACCTGCTTCATCGAGGAGGTGGTGGAGTCGGCGGAGATCCTCACGCAGGAAGGCGAGCGGAAGACGGTCGATCGTGAGTACTTCCGGTTCGGCTATGATTACAGCATCCTGCACGACCGTGATGACGTCGTCCTTTCCGTAACGTTTCGACTCGATCCGCAGCCGGAGCAGGATCTCCGCTTCGTGATGCGCGAGAACCTGAAGTGGCGCGACGACCGGCATCCCGATCTGTGGCTGTATCCGTCAGCGGGGTCGATCTTCAAGAAGATCGAGAACGTCGGTGCGGGTCGGCTCATCGACCAGTGCGGCCTGAAGGGCCATATCCTGGGCAATGCACAGTTCTTCCACCGGCACGCCAACATCATCGTGAATCTCGGAGGCGCGACGGCGGCCGACGTGCGCGGTCTGATCACGCTGGCGCAGGAGACCGTGCAGCGGGAGCTCGGCTATGAGCTGACCACGGAGATCGGCATGGTGGGGACCGACTGAGCAGCTACTCCGACTGAGCAGCTACTCCACGATGGCCACGAGCTCGATCTCGAACACGATCGTCGTGATCGCCGGTATGGACCGGTAGCCGTTCGGCCACGCCAGCTCCGGGCGGATGACGAGTGTGCGAATGCCGCCCGGTCGCATCCCGGTGATGCCCTCGGCCACGCCGGGGATCAGTACGAGGACCTTCTCCTGAAACGGCGCACCGCCGCGGCTGGTCTCGACGTTCGTGCCATCGGGCAGCCATATCGTGTAGTGGAAGCGTACCTCGTCATCGAGCGAGACGGCCGGCCCGTCCATGTTGCCCGCCTCGACATCCAGCCAGTACAGACCGGAGTCGGTGCGATTCATCAGGGCGAGGTCGATGCCGAGCGAGGGCGCGAAATCGATCTCCTCCGGGACGGCCCAGCGGTCGTCGGGCTCCGACGGGCTGTCACAGGCGGCGAGGAGGAGGAGGGCTGCGAGTATGATGCGCATGGTATGGCCTTCGGTGGCGGATCTGCTGCTGCCGCGCTCTGCGGTTCTGCTCTGAATCAACGAGCGAAGTGCCGATGATGTTACATGACCCGGCATCGCGAGCGATACCGGGCCATGCAGAACGGGCGTCGACTAGGGGGTGTGGGCCCGCCGGCCGACAACCATGCGGTAGATCCAGAGCAGCAGGATCGCGCCGAGAATGGCACCGATCAGGTTCACTATCGTGCCGCCACCGAGGCCGAGCAGGCCGAACAGGAATCCGCCGACGATGCCGCCGAGGATACCGAGAATGATCGTGACAATGATGCCGCCCGGATCGTCCCCCGGCATGATCAGCTTGGCGATGGCGCCGACTATGCCGCCGACGATGATCATCCACAGAAATTCCATAGCTCTCCCCCTTGAGAGGTACCGCGGCGCCAGGCGGGCGCCGCCTGCGGGAGGCCGGTGCAAGGGGAGTGCCGCAGACGCCGGGCAGTGCACTTGGCACCGCCCGGCAGTTCAGGCGGCACCGCCCGGCGGACTACTGATCGTAGGCGGGCTTCTCCGACTTGTCCGCCTTCAGATACCGGATCGCCTTCATCCCCAGCCACACGATCAACACGATCGGCAGCACCTTGAACAGCAGGAATCCGAACAGCGCCATGAATCCGAGAAACAGCGCGCTCAGGACCTTGAGGGTGATGAGACCGATCACCGCGAGGAAACTGCCCGTCACTACCTTGCCGCCGAAGCTGGACATAGCTGACTCCTTGGAGTGTTCGTTTCCCTGCCCTACGTACCGGGACGGTGCCGGGTTTCGCGGAGACCGGGGCGGTTGCCGGCAGCCCGCGCTTCCGCGGGCGCACGACCGGCTGCGGCAGGTCAGTCGCGGCGGTTCTCCGTCTCGCGCCGGCGCGTCTGGACCAGCTGGTTGATCCACTCGTCCACCGGCTCGGCCGACTCCTCGTCCAGCTCCCACGACTTCTCGGAGACACCGTCCGGCGAATGGCCGCCCGCGGCGCGGGCCACGTTCTCGGCCGTCTGCTTCCAGGTGCGCGTCTGCGCCGCCGTGCCGATGATGGCCATGGAGATCTGATCCAGGCGTGATGCAGGCCGCTCCGCGACGTCGATCGTGAATCGGACCACGCCATTGTCGCGGTCCTGGAAACGGAACCGGACGATGCCGGCGAGAGGGTGCCCCGCGATGGTGGCGAGCGTGATGCTCTGCTCGTCCATCTCCTCCACCCGCACCTGCACGTGCCCGCGCGCGGGCAGCTCGAGCGTCAGTGTCGCGTTCTCGCGCAGACGGGTGGGCGTGCCGGGCTCCGCGGCTGCCTCGAACGGCACGATGTCGGCAAAGCCGTCCGCAAACCGGTGCAGCAGCTCCTGCGCGGAAATGCCCGCATCATGGATGTCGATGCGGAAGCGACGTCGCTGCAGCTTGCCCACGCCTTCATCGGGCGTCTGCTCGGGCAGGTCGTCCACAAGCTCGACCAGGCGGTTGCGCGTCGGCAGCGGGCGGGCGCCGAGCAGGCCCGTGAGATCGTTCGGCTCATCATCCCGCAGGTAGTTGCCCTCGAGCAGCATCTGCACCGTTGCCGCGCTGACCGGCGTATCGACACCCATGGCCGCAGCGACGGAGCTGCCTGCGCGCGCGACGAACGACGGCAGCGGCACACGCAGCGGCGAACGGTCCGTGATGGCGCTGAACAGGTCGAGGACTTCGCTGACCGTGACGACATCGGGCCCCGCGAGATGAAGCGTCATGCCCGACACATCATCGCGTTCGAGGCACTCGGCGAGTGCCCACGCCAGGTCCTCATGCCAGATCGGCTGGAACTGCTGGTTGCCGGTGCCGATGGTCGGGACTGCCGGGAGCGTGCGGACCATGCGCAGCAACACCGAAACCGTTTCGTCACCCGTGCCCATGACCGCGCCGATGCGCGCGATCGTCCAGCTCAGGGATGACGCGCGCACGATCGCCTCACCCTGGAGCTTGGAGCGGTGGTAATCGGACTCGCCGCGCTCCGCGCCGAGCGACGAGATGAAGACGAACCGGCGCACACCGGCGCGTTCCGCCTCGCGGAGGATGTTCTCCGTGCCGGCCACGTTGATGCGATCGAACGTGGCCTCGGGCGGCGACTCGCTGACGATGCCGGTGATGTGGATCACCGCGGCACACCCGTCCGCGGCGCCGCGGATGCTCGTCGCATCACCGATGTCGCCCGCAAACGGCTCGACGGAGCCCTCCCACTCCTCGTGCGCCTCGTCCGCGCCCCGCGACAGCAGCCGCACGTGGTGGCCCCGGCCGATCAGCTCCGTCACCGTCGCGGTGCCGACGACACCGGTTCCGCCCGTCACAAGCACCTTCACGTGAACCTCCTCGATCACCTCGATGAGTGCAGAAAGAATGCCGCCTCCTCTCCTGCGCGGGCCGTCCGGCGCATGGCCGTCGCAGGTGCGTCCGGTGGGGTGTGTGCGCTGTCAGGGTTTGCCGGCGGGCGGCATGCCGCCCATTCTTCCGCGAACCCGCTACATGGAGGCTGGATGCGGCTGCGGCATCACATCGCTCTGATCGTTCTCCTGCTGCCTGCCGGCTGTGCGACGGTGGGCGGGCTGCTGCCTGGTGCTGCACCGGATGTGGAGGATCTGGCGGGGCAGGTCACCATCGCGCGCGACGAGTGGGGTGTCCCTCACATTTTCGGTCCGGGCGATGCCGCCGTTCTGTTCGGGCTGGGATATGCGCAGGCGGAGGATGACTTCCGGCAGCTCGAGGAGGACTACCTTCATGCGCTCGGCCGCGCCTCGCACTGGTATGGCGAGCGGTATCTCGCGTCGGACCTGGTGCGTGCGGCGTTCGAGGTCGAGCGCCTGGCGCGCGAGGAGTACGAGCGCGAGCCCGACGAGCGACGCGCGCTCTGGGACGCATTCGCTGCCGGGATCAACTACTACATCGGCACGTCCGGCGTGAGGCCGCGACTGCTCACGCACTTTGAGCCATGGATGCCGTTCGCGCTCGCCCGCTCGATACCGACGGGCGACGTGATCGACGGGGTGCTGCTCGGCCGGGTCGCCGAGGACAGAGCGCATGGTGCGCTCGTCGGCGCCTGGGTCGGCACGGACGGCGCGTCGGCGGGGGACACCGATCGCGGCGCGGACGGCGCACCGGCTGGAGGCGGCACGAACGCCGCGGCGGCCGGCGCCGGGGGTGGCGCGGCCGATCGGCGTGCCGATGGAAGCACGCTGCTGGCCGTGTCACCGTCGCGGACCGCCGACGGCCATGCGCTGCTGCTCCATCAGGACGCGGGCAGCTTCTCCGGAAGCGGGCCGCCGTACGAGATGATGCTCATGAGCGACGCGGGGTGGCACGTGCGCGGCCACTCCCGGCTGGGCCTGCCCGTGCCGGCGGCCGGCCACAATGCCCGCATCGCGTGGGCGCACATCGAGTCGGACGCGGACGCCGCGGACGTGTACGAGGTGACGTTCGATCATCCGACCGACCCGCTGATGTATCGTCATGATGGCGCATGGCAGACCGCAGTCGAGTGGGAAGACACGCTGCTCGTCAACTCGCCGACGGGTGTTACGCCGCGCGTGTTCAGATTCCGCCGGACGCTGCACGGGCCGGTCGTGGCCGTGCACGAGGGCCGCGCCCTGGCGCTGCGCATCGCGCGCATGGAAGAAGGCGGGTCGCTCCAGCAGCTGTACGACGAGTCTCGTGCGGCCAGCCTGGATGAGTTCCGTGCCGCGGTCGATCAGCGCGCGCTTCCCGGCAACACGATGTACGCCGATGCGGAGGGCAACATCTACTACCTGCACGGCGGCGCAGTGCCCGTGCGGGATGACGCGCTGGACTGGAGTGCGCCGGTCGATGGCAGCACGTCACGAACGGCATGGACCGATTACCACAGCATTGCCGACCTGCCGGAGATCCTGAATCCGGCCGGCGGATGGCTCCAGAGCACGGGGGCCGGCTTTGCCGGTGCGGCTGCACAGGGCGACGCGCCCGACCCCGCACGCTTCCCGCGCTACATGACCACGCGTCCGGAAAGCCCGCGCGCGGAGTCTGCGCGGCGCATCGCTGGAGCGGACTCCGTGTGGACGCTCGACAACTGGTCTGCTGCGTCGTTCGATGCGTGGATCCCGGGCGTGGACGACGCGCTTCCGCTGCTCATTGCCGAATGGGAGCAGGTGGGCGGCCAGAACGCGCAGCGCGCCCGCTCGCTCGATGCGCCGGTCGAAATGCTGCGCTCCTGGGACCACGTCGCAGACGCGGAGTCCGAGGCGGCAACGCTGTACATCCTGTGGCAGGAGCGATTGCGGACCGGTGCCTACACCGGCGAGTACGCGCGCTTCCGCGCGATGGAGGACGTGATCGCGCAGTTGCGGCGCGTTCACGGCAGCGCCGCAGTGGCGTGGGGCGAGGTGAACCGCCTGCAGCGGACGAGCGGGATCGAGGCCGACTCGAGTGGCGAGCGGGAAAGTCTCCCGCTCGGCGGTGCGCCCGATTGGGCCGGCACGCTGTTCGTCGTTGACGCCCGCATGCGCGACGATGCCGAAGGGCGTCGCGCCGTAAGCGGCACGCGCTGGATCGGCGTCACGAGGACGGGTCCGCAGATGACGTTCAGGTCGATCGTCCCGTTCGGCCAGAGCGGTGATTCTGCATCGGCACACGGGTTCGATCAGGCGGCGCTGTTCGCACGCGGCGAGCTGAAGAGCGGTCTCTTCGGCCGCGAGGAGGTGCTGGCCGCGGCGCGCCGGGTGTACCGTCCGGGCGAGCCTGACGCCGCGGTGCGGTAGTTGCTGCGCTGAAACGCAGGTGGACCGGAGCCGTAGGGAGGGTCACCGGAAGTCATGTGCTGAACTGGCGACAGGAGGGGCAGGTGGACGATCAGAGTGGAACGACGGGTGGCGGCGGCAGCCGCAGCAGGGACCCGGTCAAGGATCTGCAGACGCGGCTGGAGGCGGCGATCGACGAGGTGCGGCCGAAGATCCGCAAGGCACTCGACGAGCTGGACGCGCGTGTGGATGAGGCGGTCGCCGACATTCGGCCGCGTGCACAGAACGCGATGAACGAGGTGCGGCCCAGGGTCGATCAGTTCGTCGCCGACGTACAGCCGCGCCTGGACTCGCTGCTCGACCGGCTCCAGCAGCGCATCGAGGAGCTCAGGCAGGAGCTCGATACGCGGGCGTCGCGGACGGGTCGTCCTGCGGGTGAGATCGGTGCGGGGGGGACCGCATCGGGTGCGGACGCAGGTACTGCAACGGGCTACGGCGCTGGCGCGGGCACCGATGTGCCGCGCGGGCCGGGCGCCGACGAGAGCATTCCGTAACGTCTGAACGTGGGAGTGAATGCCGGTAGCGGCACTTCACTCCCACACGTTCGGTTTCTTCCCTACAACTCAGTCTGGATTGCGCGTACCGGCGGCGCCGGCTCCTCATCCCTGCCGAGGAGACCTGCCAGCTCGGGCGCCTGAATCGAGCGTGCCTGCTGGTCGATGCTCTCCAGCTGCGGGATCTCTTCCGTAGTCACTGCGCCCAGGTCCCTGAACTTCCGCGCGGAGGGCAGCACGCGCGCTTCGAGCGAGCTCACGGCCTTGTTGTAGGACGTGACCGTGCGGTCGAGCGCGCGCCGCATGTCCGAGAAGTGATGGGCCATCACGCGGACGCGCATGTAGAGCTCCTTGCCCAGCGCACTGATGTGCTGCGCCTCGCGCGTGATCGTCTCCTGCCGCCAGCCGTACGAGATCGCGCGCAGCAGTGCGATCAGCGTCGTCGGCGTGGCCAGGACCACCTGCTTCTGGACGCCGCTCTCGATGAGCGATGGGTCCATCTCCAGTGCCGCGCTGTAGAACGACTCGCCCGGCAGGAACAGCACGACCAGGTCGGGTGCGTCCTCGAGCTGATCCCAGTACGCCTTCTCGCTGAGCTTGCGGATGTGCGCCCGGATCTGGAGCGCGTGCTGGCGCAGGCGGTCGGCGCGGACATTGTCATCCGTCGCTTCCACCGCCTCGAGATATGCCTGGAGCGGCGCCTTCGAGTCCACGACGATGCGCCGGTCGTTCGGCAGGTGGACGATCATGTCGGGCCGCAGCCTGCCCTCCTCGCCTTCCACCGTCTCCTGCTGGATGAAGTCGCAGTACTCGACCATGCCGGCCATCTCGACGACGCGCTTGAGCTGGATCTCGCCCCAGCGGCCGCGTACCTGCGGCGCGCGCAGCGCACGCACCAGGTTCTGCGTCTCGAGCTGCAACGACTGCTGCGTCTGCGCGAGCGAGCGCACCTGCTCCGTCAGTGTGCCGTACGCCTCCGCCCGCACCTTCTCCAGTGCGCCGATCTTGCCATCGACCTTGTCGAGCGATTCACGCAGCGGCTTCACCAGCGTGTCGATCTCACGCGCCCGCGCCTCGAGCTCGCCCTTCGCGAGCTGGTGCTGCTGACCGAGCGCGTTGCGTGCGATCTCGAGAAAGGCTTCGTTGTTCCGCGTCAGGGCGTCGGCGGACAGCGCGCGGAATGCATCGCTCAGCTTCCGCTGCGCATCGTCTACCAGCGCCAGCTTCTCGCCCGCGGCGCGCCGCTCCTGATCGAGTCGCTCGGAGAGGGTGCCGGCCGCGATGCGCGACTCGGTGAGCTCGCTCTGCAGCTCGACCAGGCGGCGATCGCGTTCCTGCAGCTCGCGCTGAAGCTCTCCGGCACGCAGTGCATGAGCGCGCGCGGCGACGAGCTGACTGCGCAGCCAGAGGCCGACGATCAGCCCGCCGACCACCGCGCCGACGATTCCCCAGATCAGTGACATTACAGCAGTCGCAGGAGGGACAAGATATGATCCTGCACCAATATAGCATGGCGCGGCGTCGCACTGTAGCTCC
>DATHVW010000143.1:0-7869 GCA_035461085.1 Longimicrobiales bacterium
AAGCGCGGTCCGATGAACGAGCGCTACGTGGAGAGCGTGCGCCGGAGCCACGGCCCGCTCAACCGCCTCATGGGACAGGCCGCGTGAAGAAGCACCGCAATCAGGCCGTTCTCGACGCGTCCTCCCGCACGGCGCACAAGCTCCAGGCGTCCGACTCGCCGCGCGATGAGCGCTACCGCTCGGACGATCCGGCGACGGACGCGCTCTGGATGGCGCTGTGCGAGGTTGCCGATCCGGAGCTGCCGATCAGCCTGGTGGACCTCGGCCTCATCTGCGACATCCGCCGTGACCGCGGTGCCGTCGATGTGGACATGACGTTCACGGCCAGCGCCTGCCCGTGCATGGAATTCATCATCGAAGACATCCGCGAACGACTGCTGCGCGAGGAAGGCGTCGAGCACGTGAGCGTTCACGATGTCTGGGATCCGCCGTGGAACAGCAGCCGCATGACGGCGCACGGACGCGCACTGCTGAAGAGCTTCGGCGTGGCCGCATAGGGTGAGCATGATCTACGAGATATTCGCACGCAAGACACGCGGTGAGGCGCTCCGTCACATCGGCAACCTGAACGCGCCGGACGATGAGCTCGCGAAGGTCTACGCGTTCAACACGTACGACGAAGAGAAGTGGTTCGACATGTACATCGTGCCGCGCGCCCACTTTCTCGAGGTGTTCAACCGTCTCGATGCCGATGCGGGCGACCGCGCCGCACGGACGGACGAGCGTGCTGAGACGCAGCGGGAGCGGTCGAACGCATGAGCACTGCACTGAACGAGACGACCCGCGCCGCTGACTTGGCGGAGCCGGTGCGCGACACGGTGCGCGATCTGATCCTGGTACTGGCCGACTCGAAGCGCCTGCTCGGCATGCGCTACGGCAACTGGATGCTGGGTGCGCCGGAGCTGGAAGCGGGCATTGCGTGCGCGTCGATGGCGCAGGACGAGTGGGGACACGCACGGCTGCTGTATGCGCTGCTCAAGGACTTCGATGAGGATGTGGACCGTCTCGAGCACGGTCGCGATGCGGCTGAGTACCGCAGCATCGAAGCGCTGGACGCGGAGCCGGCATCGTGGCCGGAGCTGGTGGCCGTCAACACGTTCGTGGACGCGGCCCTCACGCTCCAGCTCGAGGCCCTCGCCCATTCGTCATATCTGCCGCTGCGTCAGCGCGTGCAGAAGCTCATCGAAGAGGAAGCGTTCCATGCCGCACACGGCGCGGCATGGCTGCGTCGTATTGCCGGCGCGGGCCCGGAGGCGCGCGCCGCGATGCACGATGCGGTGGCTGCCGTTCTCCCTCATGTGCTCCGCTGGTTCGGCCCCGATTCGAACCGCATGCGCGCACTGCAGGACGCGAGCGTCGTCGATGCAGCCGGGAGCGATCTGCGTGCGCGCTTCATCGAGCGCACCGCCGCGCTCATTCGTGTCGCGGGTGGCCCCGAGGACCTGGCTGCGGTCGAGCCGGACTTCGCGGAATTCGACGAAGTCGCGCGCCGCACCACCGGGACGGCGCCTGACGACGCGACGATCGCCCGGATCCGCGGCGACAGGAACCGCGTTTTCCTCATGGACTAGGCATGGGCCGTCGCGTCGTACCCGATGCCGCGCAGTACAACCTGCCCGAACACGTGCCCTGCCCGCTCTGCGACCGCATGCATACGGAGCTGCACTCGCCCTTCGGCCCGCAGCTCTCCGTCGCGACCTACTGGTGCCTGGACTGCCACACCGCGTTCGAATTCGTGAAGTGGACGGCCAGGCCCTAGCGTGAGGCGCCGGCCACCGTCGTGTCCGGAGGCGGAGGCCGGACAGGTGGCAGCGTGTCGCGCACGGGCGGGCGGATCGAGTCCCGTACGGGCAGTACGAGCGTATCGAGACGGATCGTGTCGCGCAGCAATCCCATGCTGTCCGGAGGAATGCTGTCCCCGACGGTATCGGCCAGCGGCTCCTCCGGGATCGGCACGCCGAGCGGGCGCTTGAACGTGTCCGGCTCCACCTGTGGCTCGCTGAGCTCCGCTGCGCGCGGCAGGCGCGGCACGCCGAGGTAGTCGCCTTCGCGCGGGGCCCGCTGCGGCTCTTCCGTACCGAAGTGCCGCGTGACCCAGCGGCTGAACCCGCGCCACTGACGGCCGAACCACGCGCCCACCCGCGACAGCAGGCCGCGCTCGTGCACTTCCGGCACTCCCTGCGGGCACGCGCTTGCCGGCTCGTCCCCTCGCACGAAGAGCTCGATGCGGCCCTCACCCCGGTCCGGCTCGCATCCTTCCACCAGCAGCAGCCCGGATTCCGGATCGACGGGGTGCTGCGCGACGGTGGATGGAGTCCGCCAGCCGCCGGCCGTCGCGTGCTCGCGCATCACCCGCGCCCATACGGGAGCGGCCAGGCGACCGCCTGTCGCGTCATCCAGGATTGGGCGCGGCCGGTCGAAGCCGATCCATACCGTCGCGACATGCGACGTCGTGTAGCCGACGAACCACGCGTCGGCGCCGTCGTCGGTCGTGCCCGTCTTCCCAGCCGCAGGACCGGTAAAGCCGGCGCGCCTGACATCGCGTGCCGTGCCGTGCTCGACTGCCTCCTCCAGCATGTCCGTGATGAGGAACGCCACGGCGCTGTCCACGACCTCGCGCGGGCGCACCTTCTGCTCCCACACGACCCGGCCGTCCACATCCTCCACACGCGTGACGAAGCGCGGCGCGACCGCCGTGCCCAGCCGTGCGAACGGCGTGTACGCCGCCGTCAGCTCGAGTGCCGTGACGCCCGCCGTACCGATCGCGATCGATGGCACGGACGGCAGCTCGCTGCGGATGCCCGCGCGACGTGCGAGACTCGTCACATCGTTCAGCCCGACATCCGCGGCGAGACGGATCGTCGGCACGTTCTTCGACCTCACCAGCGCTTCGCGGATCGTGACCGTGCCTTCGAACTCGCCGCCAATGTTGTGCGGCTCCCATACCTCACCGCCCGTCAGCTCCAGCCGCAGCACGCTGTCGGAAACCAGCTGGCTCGGCGCGTAGCCATCCTCGATCGCGGCGGCAAACACGAACGGCTTGAACGCGCTCCCCGCCTGCCGCCGCGCCTGCGTCGCCCGGTCGAAACGTGAATGCCGGAAATCACGACCGCCCACGAGCGCCTGCACATCGCCCGTCGCCGCCTCCATCAGCACGAAGGCGCCCTGCACGTAATCGATGCCGGCCGATGGCGGCTCGCTGGCCCGGTAGCGACCCCCGTCGTACTCGCCGAACACGCCGCGCTCGATCCGGCGGAGCTGCCGTTCGAGCTCCTCCTCGGCAGTCCGCTGCGCCGCGCGCACCAGCGTGGTGTGCACCCGCAGCGCCGATGTATACACACCCTCGCCGAACCGGTCCTCGAGGATGCGCCGCGTCGCTTCGACGAAATACGGCGCGGTCACGGCACTGTCCCGCCGGGCCGGCGGCTCGCTGCCCACGCCGAGGCCCGACGTCCGCGCCTCCGCGACATCGTCAGCGCTCGCGGCGCCCTGCTCCGCCATCAGTGACAGCACGAGGTCTCGCCGGTCGCGCGCGCGCTCCGTGAACCGTCGCGGGTTGTAGCGGGTCGGCGATTTCGGCATGGCGGCCAGCAATGCGGCCTCTGCGAGCGTCAGGCGCGACGCGGGCTTGCGGAAGTAGTTGCGGCTCGCTGCTTCGATGCCGTACGAGCCGCCGCCGAAGTAGATGTGGTTCAGGTACAGCTCCAGGATCTCATCCTTCTCGTAGCGATCCTCGATGTCGCGGGCAACACGCACCTCGAGGATCTTCCGGCGCAGCGTTCGGTTCTGGCCCGGCAGCCGCTCCGGCCACACGTTGCGCGCGAGCTGCATGGTGATCGTGCTGAATCCCTGCACGAACCCGCCCGCCCGGATGTCGGCGAGTGCCGCACCGATCACGCGCCGGTAATCGACGCCGTTGTGCTCGTAGAAGCGCTTGTCCTCGACCGCAATGAACGCAGCGGGCACGTGATCGGGGAGGGAGTCCAGCGAGATGACGGCGTGATCGATCGGCGCGAGATCGGCGAACTGCGCACCGTCCGCGTCCAGCAGAATAGTCGCGCCACCCGGCTGATAGGAGTTCAGCCGCTCGACGTTGGGGCAGCCCGCGACGCCGCAACGCTCCCAGAGCAGCCCGAGCACGACGATGAAGATCGCCATGCCGGCGAGGACCCGCTCGCGGTGGGCGCGCAGCCACTGCCACGGCCGGTTGCCGGACCGTGCGACGCTGCCGGCGTCATCCCGGCGTGCGGGACGTCGCCGGAGCCACCGGCGCCCGGACTCCTCGGCCATGGGTCAGTGCCCGATCTGCGCCTGCGCGTCGCGCACCGTTTCGGGCAGCCCCTCGTCCAGCGATCGCGGTGCATATCCCAGCTCGGCGCTCGCGCGCGCGTGCGAGTGCACCCAGCGCTCTCCGGTCGCCGCCGTTTCGGCAAGCTCCCGGCTCACGGGCAGCCGCTTGCCGAGCACGCCGCCCAGCGCGTCCATGAGCGAGCCCGTCAGCCGGATCATGAACGGCGGGACGCGCAGCGGCGGCGCCCATGTACCGCCCAGCTTCGCGATACGCTGTGTGAAATCGTTCACCGACGCATGCTCGCCCGACAGGACGTACGTCGCTCCGGGGCGTCCGCGTTCGAGCGCGGCGACCATGCCGCTCGCCACGTCGTCCACGTGCGCATAGGAGAACCACGCCGGCTTCGTGGACAGCCCGGGTACGCGGTGGCGCAGCACATCCTTCACGTAGCGACCACTCGGTCCCTCATCGCCGGGGCCGTAGACGAGGGCAGGGCACACGATGACGAGCGGCAGCCCCTCGCGCTGGGCGGCCCGGGCCAGGTGATGCGCCTCGGTCTTCGTGCGATGATAGATCGAAGGGTACGGCCCGTTGTACACGTCGTCATCCGAGCCGACGCCGGTCGCGGGTCCGAGCGCCGCGGTGCTCGAGGTGTAGATGGCCCGCTCGACGCCCGCGGTGCGCAGGGCGGCGATGAATGCGCGCGTGCCGCCGACGTTCACGCGCTCCATTGCCATCTCATCGACCGCGCCCAGGTCATACGTGCCGGCCAGGTGGCAGGCCAGGCGCACACCGGCCAGGGCCCGGGCGACCACCGCCTCGTCGGCCGCATCGCCCACGACGAGCTCGGCACCCAGCGCCGTCAGACCCGTTGCACGCTCCGGGGAGCGCACGAGACAGCGAAGGCGGTAGCCGCGCGCCGACAGCGCGCGGGCCAGCCGCCCTCCAATGAACCCGGTCGCGCCCGACATGTAGACGAGCGCGCCCTCCGGTGCGGAAGCGCTCACATCACGTCGCCGGACCGCTGGCCATCCAGCCGATCTCTACCGCACCGTCGGTCGTGGCCTCGTCATCGCTGATGCGCACGTCCAGCTCGCGCACGCGATCCAGCCGATCCTGCGTTGCCTTCCCGCTCGACACGGCATAGCCCTGGATCGTCACCAGCCGCTCGGCACCCGCCGGCGAGCGCAGGCGCAGGCGGGACCCGACCGCGAGATCACTCATCGACGGAGTGCCCTCAACCACGCGCAGGCGCAGCACCGTGCCGCGGAGCGGGACATCGACCACATCGGAGACACGGAACGTGTACTCGCCGCCCCGTGATTTGCTGCTGCCCTTCAGACCCGGCATGCCACCCTCTCGTTTGCGAACATTCTGAGTGGCGATGAGGCTAGCGATCCCGCACCGCACCGTCAACGACGCACCGCTTGACGGCTCGGTCCCGGCTCTCCATCTTGGCCGATGCGGGCGATGTGGCCGTCGCCCGTATCTGGCGCCGGACGTTCCCGGAGATGGACCTGCGGCGAATGCAGGTCCTTTTTTTATGCGCCCAACCGCGCGGGCGCAGTTCCACTCAGCGCGGTGCTCCACCGCGGGTACGGCACATCGCACCGCACCCCGTCAGCACAACCATTCACATCAGGAGTTCACAGCGATGGCTCGTACCAACGGTACCGTCAAATGGTTCTCGCAGGAAAAAGGCTACGGTTTCCTGCAGCGTGAAGGCGGGGCGGACGTCTTCGTTCACTACAGCGCCATCGACGGCGGCGGCTTCAAGGTCCTCTACGAGGGCGAAGAGGTCGAGTTCGACATCATCGAGGAGCCGAAGGGCCCGAAGGCGGCCAACGTCGTGCGCCTCAATCCTCCCGCTGAGCCCCCGCGCCGCCAGGGCGGCGGTGGCGGCGGCGGTTACGGAGGCGGCGGTGGCGGCTACGGCGGCGGTGGTGGCGGCGGCCGCGGTGGCAGCAGCGGCGGTGGCGGCGGCTACGGCGGTGGTGGCGGCGGCTATGGTGGCGGGGGCGGCGGCGGCCGACGCGACCGCTACTGAGGCCAGTGCAGGGGCCCCGGCTCGGAACCGGGGCCCTTCGCGTCAGTCGCGCGTGTCACGAAACCGGTATTCACGGCTGCAGACGTGATGCGCAGGGAATCCCTGCGACTGAACGGCAACGAAGCCACTGTGTTCACATACGGGAGCCACAATGTCGCAAGTAAACTGTGTCCGCTGCGGAAAGACGGGTGAGCAGCTCGCGAAGCCTCCGCTGCGCAACGAGCTGGGCACGCGCGTGCACGAGTCGATCTGCAGGGACTGCTGGGACCTGTGGCTGAAATTCCAGACTGCACTGATCAACCACCACGGGCTCGATGTCCGCGATCAGCCGGCCCGGGAGTTCCTCATGTCGAACATGGACGCGTTCCTGTTCAAGTCCGGGCAGACGGAAGAGATCGACACGTCCCAGCAGGGCAAGATCAACTGGTGATGTGGAGCGCACGGCCGCCGGTCCTGCTCGTGCCCGGCTGGAGCGATACCGCGCGCGTGCTTCAGCCCTGCCGCAGCTTTCTGCTGGCGGACGGGTGGCCGGACGAGTCGGTACACTGCCTCTCGTTCCGCGACCGGTACGGCAGCAACATCGAGCATGCGGCGGAGATCGCGGCTGCCGCGCGCCGGCTCCAGGAGGTGACGGGCGAGTCGCGCATAGCCGTGGTCGCCCATTCGATGGGCGGCCTGGCGCTGCGACACTATCTGCTGGAAGGCGGCGATGCCGCGGTCCACACCGCCATCTTCGCGGGTACGCCGCATCATGGCACGTGGGTAGCCTGGCTGGCCTGGGGGCGCGGCGGCGCGGAGATGCGGCCGGGCAGTGCGTTCCTCGAGCGGCTCAATGCGGCGCCGCTGCCGTCCTCCGTACGCGCAGTCTGTCTGCGCACGCCGGTAGACACGCGCGTGGTCCCCGGTACCAGCGCGTGGCTGGAGGGAACGGCCTGCCACACGGTGCGGCTGCCCACGCATCCGCGCATGCTGCGCCACGCCCCGACGCTGCGCCTGATCCGTGAGCTGCTGCTCGGGCGGGAGCGCGCGGCCTGAGACCGCTGAGCCGCACCCTCTTCACCCCGGCATTCACGCCGCCGGAGTCGCGACGCACGTTCACAACCGGAGCGCGGCGCATTATACTACCCCGATGCAGGTCAAGCTCGCATTGCTGGCGGATTACGCCAACGTCACGGCCGAGGGGAAGCTCAACATCCTCGGCATCTTCGACCGGATCTCCGTCAACGAGATACCGGCCGTCCATCCGCAGATGCATCTCATCCTGCGGCTGGAGGCGCATCCGGCCGAGCGCGACCGTTCGCACAACGTCGAGATCCGGCTGTATGACCCGGACGGCCAGACCGTCTTCGAGGTCAAGGGTGATGTCGTGCCGCAGGGCGGCATCGGCCAGACGATCGCGACGAACCAGATCCTCACACTGAACAATCTCCAGCTCAGCAAGTCGGGCGGCTACACGTTCGTAGTGCTCGTCAACAATGACCTCAAGTCGGAAGTGCCGCTCGGCGTCGAGCTGGACGCGACCACATTCCCG
>DATHVW010000144.1:0-22893 GCA_035461085.1 Longimicrobiales bacterium
CGCTTGAAGTCGGCCATCGTGCCGTACGCCGGGTGGATGTCGGCGTAGTCGGCAATATCGTAGCCATCGTCGCGCCAGGGCGAGGGGTAGAACGGCAGGAGCCAGATGGCGGTAATGCCGAGATCCTGCAGGTAGTCGAGCTTCTCGCCGAGGCCGCGGAAGTCGCCCATCCCGTCGCCATCACTGTCGTAGAACGCGCGCACATGCGCTTCGTAAATGATGGCATCCTTGAACCAGAGTGGATCGCCGCCGAGAGCACTGTCTGCACGGCGCCGCGTGGCCCCGCCTGTCGTCGTTGTCGCCATTATCTATTCGGACTGCTGTGTGATTCGGAAGATGTGCGCGGGGACCACGCTCGGATCCAGCTCCACGTAATTCCATGCGCCCTGCCAGGTGTAACGCGCATCGCCGAGCAGGTCATGCACCAGGTAGGCACGGTTCTCATCGAGCCCCAGCTGGGCGAGCGGCAGCTCCACCCAGCCGGTGTGCCTCTGCGCCGCGTCGAGGTTGACGACCGTCAGGATCACGTTGTTCTCCGGCCCCGGCCGCGGCGGCCTGAAATCCTCGTACCGGTAGATCGCCCGGCCCGTGGGCGTCACGGGTGCTGCCGCGCTGGACTTGGTGTAGGCGATCAATTCCGGCACATCGGCGCCGCCGTTCGTCACGGCATGGAAACGAAGGGTACGGTTGTCGTGAAGGGCAGCGTTCGCGCGCCGAATGCGGTTCAGCCGCGCAATGAGATGGCGCAGGCTGTCGCGGCGATCCAGATCCCAGCTGCGGATCTGGTATTTCTCGGAGTCGAGATACTCCTCGCTGCCCGGCTCGCGCGGCTCGTGCTCCATGAGCTCGAACGCGGGGCCGTAGATCCCGTAGGATGACGAGAGCGTGGCCGCCAGCACGACGCGGTTCATGAACGCGGCCCTGCCGCCCGTCTGGAGATATTCCGTCAGGATGTCGGGCGTGTTCGGCCAGAAGTTGGGCCGGAAGTACTCGGCTGTTCCAGTGGTCGTGAGCTCGCGCATGTAGTCGGTGATCTCGGCCTTGCTGTGGCGCCAGGCAAAGTACGTGTAGGACTGATTGAAGCCGAGCTTCGCCAGCCGCTCCATGCGACGCGGTGTCGTGAACGCCTCCGCGAGGAAGATCGTGTCCGGGTTCTTCGAACGGAGCCTGCCCAGGCACCATTCCCAGAAGCCGAACGGCTTCGTGTGGGGGTTGTCGACGCGGAAGATGCGTACGCCCTGATCGATCCAGAACTCGAAGACGGCGGCGAGCTCCGTCCACAGCGCGCGCCAGTCGCTCGACTCGAAGTCGAATGGATAGATGTCCTGATACTTCTTCGGCGGGTTCTCGGCGTACTGGATCGTGCCGTCGGGCCGCGCACGGAACCAGTCGGGGTGCTCCTCGACGTACGGGTGGTCGGGTGCAGCCTGGAACGCGATGTCGAGCGCGACCTCGATGCCGCGGTCGCGTGCAGTACGCACCAGCCGGCGGAAGTCGTCGAGCGTGCCGAGGTCCGGATGCACGGACATGTGGCCGCCCTCGGCACTGCCGATGGCCCACGGGCTGCCGACATCCAGCTCGCCGGCCGACTCGCTGTTGTTCGGTCCCTTCCGCTTCAGGAAACCGATCGGATGGATCGGCGGCAGGTAGAGCACGTCGAAACCGAGCTGCTCGACGTAGTCGAGACGTCGCTCCACGTCCGCAAACGTGCCGTGGCGGCCGGGCTCGGCCGCTGCGGAGCGGGGGAACAGCTCGTACCAGGCGGAGAACGCCGCACGCACAGGATCGACGGCGACCTCGAGCTCCGGCTCGTAGCGTGTGGCGTGAGTGAAGTCGGGATAGCGCAGGGCGAGCGTGTCGATGTCATCGCCCATCACCAGCCGGATCCGTTCCGTGATGTCTACAGCGGGGTCCTGCACGCGCAGCGCGATCTGTGCGAGCGTGCTGGCGTCGCGACCCAGCGCGCGGCGCCCGGCTGCCTCCAGCAGCTGGCCGCCCGTGACGATATCGACGCTCACATCCTGGTATGCGGCCAGGCGCTTCTGCATGTCACGACGCCACCCCTTCCACGTGTCGAGCCACGCCTCGATCGTGTAGCGGTAACGCCCGAGCCGCTCGGCCGTGAACGACGCGCGCCAGCGGTCGTTGCCGAGCGGCTCCATGACCTGTTCACGCCACCTGCGGTCCCGCTCGAAGCGCGAGAGCAGGCGAGCGGATATCGCCTCGTGACCGTCCGTGAAGATGTCCGCCTCTACCACCACGTCCTGACCGGCCACGCGCTTGCACGGGAAGCGGCCACACGCCACTTCCGGTTGCACCCCTTCGATGATGATGCGCCGCCGATCCCTGCCGCTCTTCGGTTCCGCTGCCGCCATTCCTCCCCCATCCATTCCTGTCCGCGCTCCAAACGCAAGATTCGCGCATCTCCTTACTGCCGCCGCGACGCCGAAGGGTAGAGCGGCGCGCCTGCGGGGGCAAACGTCACTCGCAGGACGCGAGCCGCGGCGCTAGATTCGCCCGCGCGGCGGTGGTGGGTGTGGATGTTGCACCCGGGACCGCGGCCGGGTTCGCACCGGCACATGCCACAGTCAGATGGAGGAAGTGATGATGCGGAGGATGACGGCGGTATCGATCGTGGTACTGCTCGCGGCTGCATGTGGCGACACGGACACGCTGCCCGAAACCGACGGGCTGGAGTCGGATGCGCCCGCACTGGAGTCGGGTCAGGAACCCGGCGGCACGACCCTGCCTCCCGACGACGCCGATCTCGCGGCTGTGGAGGCCACACTCGCGGAATGGAGCGTCACCCTGTCGCAGGACAGCGTCCCGGCCGGCGCGCTGGCCTTCAACGTCCGGAACACGGGCTCCATGGTGCACCGCTTCGAGGTCGAGGGAAACGGCGAGGAGTGGGCGTCGGAGGACATCAATCCCGGTGACGAGGTGACGATGAGTCTGAACCTTGCCCCCGGGGTGTACGAGGTCTACTGCCCGATCGAGGATGGCGAAAACCATCGGGCCCGGGGCATGACGACGACGTTGCGGGTGTACTGACCGCACGGAGCCGGGTGCCGCCCGTCCGTTGGCGATATCGAACCGGCGTCGTAGTTTCCGCCGGATATGGAAGCAGCGCGTTTTCTCTGGTGGATGGCCGCGGCAGCCCTCGTGCTGCCGTTTCTGGATCTGGTGCAGCGGACGATCGGGCCGAAGCGGTGGCTCGACCGCGCGACGCGCGAGCGTATACTGCTCGGAGTCCTCGAGGTCGGGACCCTGCTGGCCTGGCTGGCGGTACGCGGGCGCTGGCGGTTCCTGCCCGAGCACGACCCGGGCGTCGCGGTGGCGGGGGCCGTTCTCGCCCTGACAGGTGCGTTGTTCGCCGCCTGGGGCAAGGCGCGGCTCGGGCGTCTGTTCTCGCCGCACCTCGGCGTGCAGGAAGGACACCGGCTGGTGACATCGGGTCCCTATGCCGTCGTCCGCCACCCGATCTATCTCGGACTGATCGACTTCCTGATCGGATCGGCGCTCTACTTCAACGATGTGGCACTGCTCACCGCGGCGTTCCTGTTCGTGATATGGTTCGCCGCCCAGATCCGCATCGAGGAGCGATTTTTCGCGGCGCATTTCGGCGACGAATGGCTGGAGTACCAGGCGCGCACACCGGCGCTGTTCCCGCGCGTGCTGCCGCGCCGACCGAAATCGTGAATGACACCAGGCAACCGACTCGATGAGTGTGAAATCAGACGTACGGGAAGGTCAGACGTTCGGCGGGAGCTCACTCGCGGCGCGGTATGCCAGCTTCGTCAAGCTGCCGCACACGCTGTTCGCCCTGCCGTTTGCCGGTGTCGGTGCGATCCTCGCCTCATGGGAATACGGTCGGAATCTCACGCTCGAGGCCGTCGGCTGGATCGTGCTTGCGTTCACAGCGGCACGCTTCGCGGCCATGGGCTTCAACCGCATCGTGGACCGACGCTTCGACGCACTGAATCCCAGGACCGCCCGCCGTGAGCTGCCCGTGGGCACGCTGTCGCTCGCCCAGGCGGTCACGGCCGTGGTGGTCGCGTCGATCATCTTCCTCGTCGCGGCGTTCATGCTGAATCCGCTGTGCGGGCTGCTCGCGCCGCCGGCACTCGGCTGGATCTTCTTCTATTCGTACACCAAGCGATTCACGTCGTGGGCGCATCACGTGCTCGGTATGGGCCTTGGCATTGCGCCGGCCGGTGCGTTCCTCGCGATCTCCGGCGTGTGGCCGGACCCGTGGTATGTGCTGCCCGTTCTCGTGGCCGCCGTCATGTTCTGGGTGGCCGGGTTCGATGTCATCTACGCACTGCAGGACCTGGAGTTCGATCGCACGCACGGGCTGCACTCGATACCTGCACGTGTCGGCGCGCGGGGTGCGCTCCGACGCGCGCGCATCTTTCACGGCCTCGCCTTCCTGCTGTTCGCGGCCATTCCCGTCTTCCGCATGCTCCCGGTGGGGCTGCTGTATTCCGGAGCGCTGGTGGTCATGGCCGGTCTGCTCATTTACGAGCATCGGCTGATCGGGTCGGGCGATCCCGCGTCGCTCGACCTGGGCAGGATCGACCGCGCATTCTTCCACGCGAACGTCGGCGTTTCGCTGGCGTTCTTCGTATTCACGCTGCTCGATCGCGTCCTGGGCGGCTCGATACCGTTCTGACATGACGACGATCCCGGTTACCGTGGCCATCACAGGCGCGTCGGGTGCGCCGTACGCGGTGCGTCTCCTCGGCGCATTGAATGCGGCGGCCGTGCCGGTGCGCCTGATCGTTTCCCGAACGGGGTGGCGACTGCTGCAGGAGGAGATGGACATTGCGGACGAGGCCGGGCTCCGACAGCGGACGGGTGACTGGTCGAGCGTGCTGCTGTATCAGGACGACGACCGGGGGGCCACGCCCGCATCCGGATCGGCGCCGTCGCGCGGCATGGTCATCTGTCCGTGCTCGATGGGAACGCTGGCCAGCATCGCGCAGGGCACGACGCGTTCGCTGATCGAACGTGCGGCCGACGTCGTGCTGAAGGAGCGGCGGCGGCTGATCCTGGTCCCGCGCGAGACGCCGTACTCGCAGATCCACCTCGAGAACATGCTGCGCCTCACACAGGCCGGCGCCGTGGTGCTGCCGGCTTCGCCGGGATTCTATCACAGGCCTCGCTCGATCGACGATCTGATTGATTTCGTGGTCGGCCGCGTGCTCGCGCACCTCGGTGTCGAATCGGATATCGGACCGCGCTGGGAGTCGGGCGAGTCATGAGGATTGGTCTGATCAGCGATACGCACGGTCTGCTACGGCCGCAGGTGTTCGACATCTTCGTGGGCGTCGAGCTGATCCTGCATGGGGGCGACGTCGGCACCGTGGACATCATCGTGGAGCTGGAGACGATAGCGCCGGTCCACGCGGTGATGGGCAACACGGATTCCGCCGCATTGCGGCCGCGTGCACGTGATGAGGTCGTCCTCGAGCTGGAGGGTCATCGCGTGGTGCTGGTGCACGGCCACATGCTCGGATCACCGAACGCCGCGCGGCTGCGTGCTGCCTATCCCGACGCGGACGTGATCGTGTACGGACACACCCACCGTCAGCGTGTCGATGTGCGGGATGGCTGCACGATCGTGAATCCCGGCGCGGCCGGAGCGGCCCGTTTCGACCTGAAGCCGAGCGTGGCGATTCTGACGCTCGAGCGCGGTGACGCCCCGCGCGTAGAGCACATCCCGATCGTCACGCGCTGACGCGCGCCGCCATGCGTATCTGGATCGATGCCGACGCCGCGCCGCGGGACGTGAAGGAGATCGTGTTTCGTGCTGCGAAGCGGCTGGAGCTGGAGACGGTCATGGTCGCGAACCAGCGGATTCCCAGGCCGCTCGACAATCCCTTCGTGAGTGCCGTGCTCGTGCAGGGCGGGCCGGACGTGGCGGATCAGCACATTGCCAACCACGCTGTCCCCGGCGATCTCGTCATCACCGCAGACATCCCGCTCGCGGCGATCCTGGTGGAGAAGGGGATCCTCGCGCTGGATCCGCGCGGCGAGCTGTACAGCGAGGAGAACGTGCGGGAGCGGCTGTCGATACGCGATTTCATGGAGTCACTGCGCGGCTCCGGCGTGGAGACGGGGGGCTCGCGACCGTACGGTCCGAAGGACAGGCAGGCCTTTGCCGGCACGCTCGATCGCGTGCTGACCGCGGCGCAGCGGAAGCGGTGACGGCTGCGGAGACGGCGACCGCTGCGGAGACGGCTGCGGTGACGGCTGCGGAAACGGCGACCGCTGCGGAGCTATGACGACTTCGCGGCGCAGTGCTGACTAGAGGGCGGGCAGGCGGCGCGGGCCGGTGCGGCCATCGACGCGCCAGGTGCGTTCCAGCTCGTACGGCCGGAGTCTGAACCAGCGGGCGAGCAGGAGCATCTCCGCCGCCTGAGTCGGCACCACGCGGGCATAGGTCTCGCGTCGCTGCAGCAGTCTGCGCGCCCGTTCGGTGAGCGCTTCACGCGCGGCATCGTCGGCGGGCGCGCGCGCCTCCTCGCGGATGCTGCCACGCCGGATGATGTACACGCGGTCGTCGGCAGCGTGGCCAGGCACCTCATAGACGAACGACAGCGATTCGATGAATCCGCGCAGTGAGACGAGCTCCGCGCGCGCCTCCTCGAGTCGATGCATGCGGTCGCGCAGCTCCGCCGCGTATTCGAACTGGAGCCGGTCCGCGGCGAGATCCATGCGTCTGCGCAGGATCGTGAGCGGAATGTCGGCGTCGCCATCGAGGAAACGGCGGGCGAGCTCGACCTGCGCGTTGTATTCCGCCTTCGTGCAGCGGCCGGCACAGGGCGCGATGCACTTCCGGACGTCGGCGCGCATGCAGAGCGGCTGCGGATCGGCGCCGAAAAGGTCCAGCTGATCGGCGAAGCGCATGCGTGTACCGGCAGCGCAGTCGCGCAGCTCCAGCAGGTCCCGGATCTCGCGCACGACGTCGCGTACTCGCTGCGGCCCGCGGAACGGCCCGAAGTAGATGGCGCCATCATCCAGCACCTCGCGCACGACGAGCAGCCGCGGCGCTTCCTCGCGTGTCAACTTCACGAAGCAGAAGACGCGGTCCCGCTTGTGCTCGACATTGAACGGCGGCCGCCACCGCTGGATGGATCGCATCTCGAGGATCAGCGCGGCGAACTCGCTCGGCGTGTACTCCCAGTCGATGCGGTGTGTATGAGCGATGATGTCCGCAGCCTTCTCACCTCTGTCCGCGCGGAAATAGGACATCAGTCGCGTACGCACGCGGACCGACTTGCCGACGTAGAGCACTTCATCGCCGGGACCGATCATGCGGTAGATGCCGGGACGATTCTGGCACCCGGAACGCACGTCGGCGCGGAGCTCGCCGGCGGGGCGGGGACGGGTGGGCAGCATCAGCAGCGCATCACTTCTGGCAGCCCGGACAGTAGAACGCCGAGCGGTTCGACAGCACGACGCGCTTGATGGGCGTACCGCATGTCACACACGGCTCTCCCTGCCGGTCGTAAACGCGCAGCCGCCGGACGAACGCGCCCGGCTCCCCGCTGGCATCGCGATAGTCACTGATCGTGGTGCCGCGGGCATCGATCGATTCCTGAAGCACGTCGCGGAGCGTCTCACGCAGAGCGGCCGTCTCGCGCCGGCGGAGAGCTCGTGCGCGTCGGGTCGGTCGGATGCCCGCGCGGAACAGCGCTTCGACAGCGTAGATGTTGCCGACACCGGCCACGCGTCGCTGATCGAGCAGCCAGTTGCGGATGGGCGTGATGGATGTCCGTGTGAGCTCGTGCAGCCGGTCGGCGGTGAACGCGTCGGACAGCGGCTCCACGCCCAGCTCCGCATCGCGTGCGGCCCAGCCGGGTTCGTCGCGCAGGTCGAGATCGCCAAACCTGCGGGAGTCGTCATAGAGGATGGCGCGGCCATCGCGCAGGTGGAGGCTGACAGCGATGTGACGGAGCTCGCCCGCCCGTGAGGCATCGCTCGTCACGACGCGTCCGGTCATGCCGAGATTGATGACGAGTCGCAGGCCGGCGTCGAACTCGATCACGACATTCTTGCCTCTGCGCGATACGCCAGTGACGGTACGGCCCCGGAGCCGGCGCCCCAGCACGGCCGGGGTGAGTCCCCTGTGCAGGACATCCGCGTGCGTCACCACGACGCGCGCCACGGTGCCACCCGGGATGCGTGCGCGGAGGTCCCGTACGATCGTCTCCGCCTCCGGCAGCTCCGGCATCAGGCGCTGGGCGCTGCCGCGCGGGCGAGCTCGCGCCAGCCGATGTCGCGGCGGTGGTACTTGCCCTCGAAGTGAATGGCATCCGCCGCCCAGCGGCTGCGCTCCGCCGCGCCGCGCATGTCGGCCGCGAGCGCAGTGACTGCGAGCACGCGACCGCCAGCCGTGACGAGATGTCCGTCCTGGAGTTTCGTGCCTGCGTGATAGACGAAGACGTCGTTCGCCTCGTATACCTCCGGCGGGATCGTGATCTCTGCACCGGATGCGTATCGGCCGGGGTAACCGCCTGCCGCGAGGACGGTGGTGAGCGCCGCGCCGCCGTGCCAGTCGAGCCGCAGTCCGCGAATGGAGCCGCCGCGCGCGATTGCGAGCATCGGCTCGAGCAGAGACGAACGCAGCAGCGGCACGACCACCTGCGTCTCCGGATCGCCGAAGCGGGCGTTGAACTCGATGACCTTCGGCCCGCTCTCCGTGAGCATCAGTCCGGCGTAGAGCAGCCCGCGGAACTCGTGGCCATCGTCGCGCAGCGCGGCGAGGGTGGGGAGGAGGATGTCGCGCCGCACCTGCTCCAGCAGCTCGTCCGTCGCGACGGCCACGGGCGCGTACGCGCCCATTCCGCCCGTGTTCGGACCGGTGTCCCCCTCGCCGATGCGCTTGTGGTCCTGCGCCGCCAGCATCGGCACGGCCTCCGTGCCGTCGCACAGCGCGAACACGGACAGCTCCTCGCCGGACAGGAACTCCTCGACCACAACCTGGTCACCCGCCGTGCCGAACGATTCGCCCGCGAGCATGGCGCGCGCGTGATCGAGCGCTTCATCCACGGTATCGCACACGATCGCACCCTTGCCGGCTGCGAGCCCGGACGCCTTTACGACGATCGGGGCTCCCCGTTCCCGGATGAACGCCGCGGCCTCATCGTACTCGGTGAACGTGCCGAAGCGGGCCGTCGGAACGCCCGCCTGCTTCATCAGCGACTTTGCGTACGCCTTCGATGACTCGATCCGGGCGGCGCCGAGCGTCGGGCCGAACAGCGGGATGCCGTGCCGCATGAACACGTCGGCGATTCCCTGGGCGAGCGGCCCCTCCGGACCGCAGACCGTCAGGTCGATCGCGTTCTGTTCCGCCCACGTCGCGAGCGCCGGTACGTCCGCAGGGTCGAGAGGGAGCGCCGTCGCGTCGGACCGCGTGCCGCCGTTGCCGCGCGTGATGTAGAACTCGGCGGCAGGTGCATCCGACCGCAGCTTGCGCAGCAGGGCATGCTCACGGCCGCCGTTGCCGACGATGAGGATCTTCATTGCGAGGTCGCAGCTGGTGATGAATGGTGCTGACGGAAGCTAGGCATGGGGATCGGGGACTGCAAACGCCGCGGAGGCCGCGGAGTTCGCGGAGCTACGGAGGCCGCGGAGCTGCGGAGCCGCGGCGCTGCGACGCCGCGGAGTTCCGAAGCCCACCCCGCTCTACGCGTCCGTGGTACGCCGGAATCCCTCGGTGAACCGCTCCCGGGTCTGGCGCAGGGCGTCGCTGAACTGTTTGGCGAAGGTCTGCGCGTCCTCGCGGTACGCCTGGGCGGCCGCCGCGAGGTCTTCCTTATAAGGAGCTGCACCGTCCGTGCGATGGCGGTACTCGCCGCGGAGGACGCGGTCGTAATCGCCGGCCTCGATCCAGTCGCGCAGCTCTGCGGCTCGCAGGACGTGGAACGGATGGGTCGCGCCCAGAAGGTTGAGGACCTTGAATACCATGTCGGCAGCGTCGCCGCCGTCGCGGTACTCGTCGGCCTGGATGAGGAACTCGTTGAGGTTCGTTTCCGTGTCGTGGCCGCCGCCCGCGAGGCGCATGAAGGCATGGAGTGTCTTCTCGGGCTGCTGCAGGGCGAGGAGGCCGGCGCGGTCGGCGGAGAGCTCGCTCTTGCGCTGCCACTCGAGCAGGGCGACGAGCACGACGCGTGCGGCGATGCCCACCACGGGAAAGCCCATCTGTGCGAGCTGCATGAGAAGGACGATCATGGTGCGGTAAAGCACGTGGCCGGACATCACGTGGCCGAGCTCATGACCGAGGATGTAGGTCATCTCGTCGCGGTCGAGCAGGCGGATCGTGCCCGAGTTCATCACGATGAACGGGCGGTCCATGCCATACGCGCCTGCGTTCACCAGTGGCGTCTGCGAGACGAAGAGCTCGGGCGGCGTCTTCACGTCCAGCGTCTGGCACACCTCGAGGTAATGGCTCCACACTTCCGGGAACTGACGCGGTCCGACACGCACGGCATTGGCCTGGAACGCCAGGCGGATCGGCTTCTCTCCGAACAGCCCGAATATCGTGCGCAGCACCTGGTCGAAGACCGGAATCCGGCGGGCGGCCATGAGCGCGGCACGGTCCGCGGGGTGTTCCCAGGCGCTGGGATCAATGTCGCGCAGGATGCGGTGCGAGCGGGCGTCGATCGGCTCGGACATGAGTGATTCTCCTCGAGGGTTCTGACTTGTCTACGTGCGGACCCGGAGCGCGGTTTCGACAGTCGGACGCGGCACCCGTTCTGCAGAATGGCCCGGGCCGTCATGGCCGCGTTCCATTGTGAGCTATCGGTCCCGATCCTCTGTGGACGGGCTACCGTACCGGATCTCCTACCACAGAGCACACGGAGCACACGGAGGCGGCGGTAGCGCTGTCCGTCGAATTCCCACCTGAACCGTCGGATCCCCGGTTACGGCCGCGATATCTCTGATGCCGTTCTCTGTGTGCTTCGTGTGCTCTGTGGTGAAAAAAATCCGTTGTCCGACTGGATGGGCCCCAAGCCTATGGACCCGTCAGTCCTCCGCGGCTCGGCCCTTCGCGCGCAGAATCGTGCCGGCCCGCAGATCCTGGAATCGCCCGGCATCGACTGTTACAGCTCCGTTCACGATGACGTACGGAATCCCATCGGGATACTGGTGCGGCTCCGCGAACGTAGCGCGGTCCCGCACCGTCATGGGATCGAAGATCACGATGTCGGCGCGCCCTTCCTCGACGATGCGACCGCGATCGGTCAGTCCGAGGCGATCCGCCGGCAGACCGGTCATGCGACGGACCGCTTCCTCCAGGCTCAGCGTGCCGCGCTCGCGCACGTACTCGCCGAGCACCCGCGGAAACGTGCCGTAGGCGCGCGGATGCGGATGTCCTTCGCCGGGTCGTGACAGCCGGCCGTCGGATGCGACCGCCGTCCATGGATGCGACATGATGCGTTCGACGTCGCGTTCGTCCAGAACGTGGAAGATGGCGTTGGCGCCGCCGCGCTGCATCGCCTCCAGCACGAGCTCGGCGCCCGTTTCCATTGTCGGCTCGCGGCCCTCGCGAATGGCCCAGTCGTGCAGCGTCTGACCTTCAAGTGACTCGTCCCAGCTGACGCGTGAGAACTGGACCCGTCGCAGATCGCGGCCGCCGCGGTCGTTGACGAGGTTCCAGATGATGCCAGTGACGATGCTGTCACGCAGCGCCGTATTCTCCAGCCGCGCCATGAGCGCTGACGTGCCCCCGGCGAGGGACCATGGCGGCATCAGGATGCTGATGCCTGTGTGCGTGGCGGTGTAGGGATACTGATCTGCCATCACGTCGATGCCGACGGCGCGCGCGGAGTCGATCATGGCTAGTGTGCGTTCGCTGCCTCCCCACATGTCGGCGCCCACGACCTTGTGATGCGTCAGCACGACGGGAATGCGGGCGCGCCTCCCGATGTCGATCGCTTCTGCAACGCCCGCGAACAGGTCGAGTCCCTCGTCGCGCAGATGCGACGTGTAGATGCCGCCGCGGCGAGCGGCCGCCTGCGCCAGCGCGACGACTTCGTCCGTCGCGGCGTAGAAGCCGGGCGTGTATCGCAGGCCGGTGGAGAGTCCGAATGCGCCGTCGCTCATCGCGGTGTCCACCAGGGCGACCATGCGTTCCAGTTCTGCCGGTGTCGGCGCGCGGTCGTCCATCCCCATCGTCGAACGCCGGATCGTGTTGTGGCCCGCCAGGAAGCCGACGTTCATGCCGACGCCGATCGTCGCGAGCGAGTCGAGGTACGGTCCCAGCGGCAGCGGCCCTCCGCCATCGGGATTGCCGAGCGCCGTGGTGACGCCCTGTCGCACGTGGCTTTCCGCCGCGGGCATCTCCATCAGTGGATCGAGGTGCGCGTGCAGATCGATGAATCCCGGGGCGACGACGAGGCCGCTCGCGTCGATCACGCGGATTGCCTGCGACGGGTCGAGCGCAGTCCGGGATATGCGCACTATCGTGCCGCCGGCGACTGCGACGTCGGCCGCGTATCGCGCGCTGCCGGTTCCGTCGATCACGGTGCCGCCGGTGATCAGCAGGTCCCACTGCTGAGCGTGAACACCCGAAACCAGCAACGACGCAGCGACGACTGCGCTCGTGGCCACGCGTGCGCATCGGCCGAACACCGATCGTACGAGCGAGCGTACGCATCCCGGGTGCGAGAACAGGGCGCTCGCCTGGCCGGGCCGCATTCCGGTGGGCCGGCGGCGCTCGATACGGGGACGGGGCGCCGCGCTGCCTGGATGGGCCAATCTGCAGAATGGGTTCCGCGTCCGATTCATTTCAGTGCCGCCTCGAGGTCTTCCAGCAGGTCCTCGACATCCTCGATGCCGACCGACAGCCTCACCAGACCGTCGCTGATCCCCATACGATCGCGCATCTCCTTCGGCACCGACGCGTGCGTCATGATGGCCGGATGGCCGATCAGCGATTCAACGCCGCCGAGCGACTCGGCCAGCGAGAACAGCCGCGTTCCCTGCACGACGCGCTGCGCCCGCTCGAGCGAGCCCAGCTCCATGCTGATCATTCCGGTGAACCCCTTCATCTGTCGCTTCGCGAGCTCGTGCTGCGGGTGATCGCTCAGGCCGGGATAGAACACCTTCTGGACACCGCTGTGGGCGGCCAGGTACTCGGCGACGCGCGCGCCGTTGCGGTTGTGCCGCTCCATCCGCACGTCGAGCGTCTTCGTTCCCCGCAGCACCAGCCAGGAGTCCCACGGGCCGGGCACCGCACCGGCGGCCTTCTGCAGGAAGCGCAGCTCCTCGGCGATGCCGTCATCGTTCGTGACCACGATGCCGCCGACGACATCGGAATGTCCGTTCAGGTACTTGGTGCTCGAGTGCACCACCATGTGCGCGCCCAGCTCGAGCGGTCGCTGGTTGTAGGGCGACGCGAACGTGTTGTCCACCACGATCTGCACGTCCTGACGCGCGGCGATCTCCGCGACCGCGCGCAGGTCCGTCAGCTTCATCATCGGGTTGGTCGGCGTTTCCAGATGGATCAGCTTCGTGTTCGGACGGATCGCGTCCTCGACGCGCTGCGGGTCACTGGAGTCTACCGGCGTGAAATCGAGGCCGAGCCGGCGCATGACCTTGTCGAAGTAGCGGTGCGTGCCGCCGTAGACATTCTCCTCGTAGATCACGTGGTCGCCGGAGGAGAGCCTCTGCACGATCGCGCCGATGGCCGCCATGCCGCTGGCGAACGCCATTCCGTGCGTGCCGCTTTCGAGCGCGGCGATGTTCCGCTCCAGCGCCTCGCGCGTGGGGTTCTGCACGCGCGCGTACTCGTATCCGCCCTTCGGCTCGCCGAGCTTCGGCTGCACGTAGGTCGATGTCTGAAAGATCGGCGGCATGATGGCGCCGGTCGTCTCTTCGGGATGCTGGCCCGCGTGGATCGCGAGCGTGCCGAACCGCTGTGATTTTGCCATGACCGTTCCGGTAGGTGTGACGGTGGGGATCGCTGCGAACATATCCGGCGGCGTGCGCTGGCGCGAGGCTCGCATCCGACCTAGACTCCGCGCGCAACATCAGCCCGGGAGCCGACGTGTCCGATCCGATCCTGTCCCATGACCGCGTGACTGACGACGCCGCCGCGCCGCGCGCCTGGATGTACGTGCTGCACGGCATCTACGGCGCCGGCCGCAACTGGGCGTCCGTCATCCGCCGCATCGTGCGCGAGCGGCCGGAATGGGGCGGGCTGCTCATCGACCTGAGGCAGCACGGCGACTCGCAGGGGTTCGCCGGCCCGCATACGGTGCAGGCCGCGGCGGCGGACCTCGACCGGCTCGCGGAGCACACCGGAATCCGGCCGGACGTCGTCCTGGGCCATTCGTTCGGCGGCAAGGTCGCGCTCGTGCATGCCGGGCAGACCGATTCGCCGCCGCGCCAGGTCTGGGTCATCGATTCCACGCCCCAGGAGCGCGAGCCGGACGGCAGCGCGTGGGACATGCTGGAGCTGCTCGAGTCGCTGCCGCGCCGCTTCGACAGCCGCGACGACCTCATCGCGCAGCTGATGGAACGCGGTCAGCCGAAGCTGCTGGCGCAGTGGATGGCGACGAACCTCGTCTCCGACAACGGCGACTATCGCTGGCGCTTCGACTTCGATTCCATCCGCGAGCTGCTCATGAGCTTCTTCGACACGGATGCCTGGGCCGTCGTGGAGCACCCGCCCGAGGGGACCGAGATCCACCTGGTCAAGGCGGAGGAATCGCGGATCCTGTCGGGCGCGGCACTGGAGCGGGCGGAGGCGGCCACGGCGGGCGGCCGCACTTTCGTGCACCGGGTGCCCGGCGGCCACTGGGTCAACGCGGACAGCCCTGCCGCCCTGGAGGCGCTGCTGGTGCAGATGTTGCCCCCGGTCTGACCTTTATCACACCAGACGGCGCTGGAGGCCGTGTTCATGTCATTCGAAATACCGTCCGACCTGATGGTGAGTGTGTCCGGCGTGCGTGGTCGCGTCGGCGCGGGCCTGACACCGGAGGTCGTGGCGCGCTTTGCGTCCGCGTTCGGTGCCTGGGTCCGGGAGCGCAGCGGCAAGTCCCGCCCGAAGGTCGTGCTGGGGCGCGACTCGCGCACGTCCGGCCCCATGTTCGGCCGCGTCGTCGCCGGCGCGCTCCAGTCGGTGGGGTGCGACGTCGTCGAGATCGGTGTCGCACCGACCCCGACCGCGCTCTACACCATTCGCGCGCTCGGTGCCGACGGCGCAATCGTCGTCACGGCGAGCCACAATCCCGTCGAGTGGAACGCGCTCAAGCTGGCGTCGTCGTCGGGCATGTTCCTGGACGCGGACGAAGCGCCGCAGATGCGTGCCTTCGTCAACGACCGCCCGATCGAGCGGGCGCAGTGGGACGCGCTGGGGGAGGTCGCGACCGACGAGGGCGCGGTGCAGCGGCATCTGGAGGCCGTTCTCGGGATTCCGTACCTCGACATCCCGGCGCTCCGGAAGCGGCGGTTCCGCGTCGGCCTGGAGTGCATCAACGGCGCTGGCTCCGTGCTGCTGCCGCGGCTGCTCGAAGAGCTCGGCTGCGAGGTCATGGGGCTGAATCTGGAGCCGACCGGCCGGTTCGCCCGCGAGCCGGAGCCCGTGGCGGAGAACCTGGGTGATCTGGAACGACTGGTCCGCGACAACGGCCTCGACATCGGACTGGCGACGGATCCCGACGCGGATCGCCTCTCGCTCGTGAGCGACGCCGGTCGCGCGATCGGGGAGGACTACACGCTCGCGCTGGCCGCAGCGCTCGTGCTGCGGCACCGCAAGGGCCCCGTGGTGACGAATCTGTCCACCAGCCGGGTCGTGCAGGACGTCGCCGATGCCGCGGGGGTGGAGCTCCAGCGCGCGCCCGTCGGCGAGATCAACGTGGCCCGGCGCATGGAGAGCGCCGGTGCGGTGGTCGGCGGCGAGGGCAACGGCGGCGTGATCCTGCCGGATGTCCAGCTGACGCGCGACGCCGCGGTCGCCGTCGCGCTCGTGCTCCAGCTCCTTCTGGAGGACGGCCGGAAGGTGAGTGAGATCGTGGCTGCAGGGCAGGGGTATACGATCGTCAAGGACAAGCTGCCGCGGGACTCCGGGTCGCTCGACACGGCATACAGCGTGCTCGAAGGGCAGATGGGCGCGCCGCAGTCGGACCGTCAGGACGGCCTGCGCCTCGACTGGCCTCAGGAGCGCCGCTGGGTGCACCTGCGCGCGTCGGGCACCGAGCCGATCCTGCGGATCATCGCCGAGGCGCCGTCGGAGGAGGGCGCGCGGGAGCTGGTTGACCGCGCGCGCGCGGCGCTGTCTTCTACAGGATGACCCCGGTGCCATTGGCGCGTGATCCGGAGCGGGAAAGCAGGATCGGGATGGGATGAGAGTGCCGGCCGGATGCCCCGCGGGCCGGCCGGAGCAGAGCGCAAACCAGCTGACGAAAGACAACGAACGTGTGCGGAATCGTAGGATATATCGGTGACCGGCAGGCAGTACCGCTGCTGCTCGAGGGGCTCAAGCGACTGGAGTATCGCGGTTACGACTCGTCCGGTCTGACGCTGATCAATGATGAGGGCCTCGAGACCCACAAGGCCGTCGGCAAGATCGCGGAGCTGGAGAAGCAGGTCGGCAACGGCAGCCAGCCGGATGCGACGATCGGCATCGCCCATACCCGCTGGGCGACGCACGGCGCGCCGAACGAGCGCAATGCGCATCCGCACCTCAGCTGCAACGGCGAGATCGCCGTGGTGCACAACGGCATCATCGAGAATGCGGGCACGCTGCGCAAGAAGCTCGAGCAGATGGGCCACACGTTCCGCAGTGAGACGGACACGGAAGTCATTGCGCACCTGATCGAGGAGGCGTACGAGGGCAACCTCGAGGACGCGGTGCGTGAGGCATTGCGCCAGGTCGAGGGTGCATACGGTCTGGCCATCGTCAGCAGTCGCGAGCCGCGCAAGATCGTGGCGGCGCGCAAGGGCAGCCCGCTCCTGCTCGGTGTGACCGACAACGGCGAGTATTTCGTCGCGAGCGACGTCGCGGCAGTGCTCGCACAGACGCGCCAGGTGATCTACCTGGACGATGGCGAGATGGCCGTGCTCACCGATGACGGCTACGAGACGCAGTCGCTGCGCGGTGAGTCGCTCGAGAAGGAGGTCAAGCAGATCGCGTGGGATCTCGATGCCATCGAGAAGAGCGGTCATGACCACTTCATGATCAAGGAGATCTTCGAGCAGCCGGAAACCATCATGCAGGCCTACCGCGGCCGCGTCCTGGAAGAGGACGGCACGGTGAAGTTCGGCGGGCTGAACCTCGAGGATGATGAGCTGGCCGCGTTCGACCGGATCATCATCTGCGCGTGCGGCACGTCGTGGCATTCCGGTCTGATCGGCGAGTACATGCTCGAGGAGATCTGCCGCCTGCCGGTGGACGTCGAGTATGCCTCCGAGTTCCGCTACCGCAGCCCGATCGTGAACGAGCGCACGCTGATGCTCGTTATCAGCCAGTCCGGCGAGACGGCCGACACACTGGCGGCGATGCGCGAGGCGAAGGCTCAGGGCGCAAAGGTGCTCGGCATCGTCAACGTCGTCGGATCGACGATCGCCCGTGAGGCGCACGGCGGCATCTACCTGCATGCGGGTCCCGAGATCGGCGTTGCATCGACGAAGGCGTTCACCAGCCAGGTCGTCGCCCTCACGCTGTTCACGGTCCGGATGGGCCGGCTGCGCGGCAACCTCACGGCGGAGCAGGGACGCGAGATCCTGCAGGCACTGCGCGAGCTGCCGGACAAGGTCGAGCAGGTGCTCGAGCTGAACGATGCCATCCGCGAGCTGGCGCGGATCTACAAGAGCGCATCGAACTTCCTCTACCTCGGACGGGGCTACAACTTCCCGACCGCACTGGAGGGCGCGCTCAAGCTGAAGGAGATCAGCTACATCCACGCGGAGGGCCTGCCGGCCGCGGAGATGAAGCACGGTCCGATCGCGCTGATCGACGAGAACATGCCCGTCGTCGTGATTGCGCCGCACGACGCGGTGTACCAGAAAGTGCTGTCGAACATCCAGGAAGTTAAGGCGCGCGGCGGCCGCGTCATCGCCGTTGCGACGACCGGCAACTCGGAGCTCGCCGGGATGGTGGACCACATGATCCCGGTGCCGGATACGATCGACATGCTGACCCCGATCGTGACGACCATCCCGCTGCAGCTGCTCGCGTATCACATCGCGGTCATGCGCGGCTGCAACGTGGACATGCCGCGCAATCTGGCGAAGTCCGTCACCGTCGAGTAACGGTGACTCCGCACACGCGCCGCGCCGCCGCGCGCGTCACCGGTTCATGCGCGTCGTACTGCAGCGCGTGAGCCGGGCGGAAGTCCGCATCGACGATCGCGTCAGCGGCCGCATTGATGGCGGCTTCGTGGTGCTCGCCGCATTCCGAAGCGATGACACGACCGCGTCGCTCCGGTGGATGGCCGACAAGATCGTATCGCTGCGCCTGTTCCCCGACGAGTCCGGCAGCGGCGCGGATGCCGGCGGAAAGCCATCATCGTTCAGTCGCGACATCGGGGCGGTCGAGGGCGGGCTCCTCGTCGTGAGCCAGTTCACGCTCTACGGCGATGCGCGCAGGGGCCGCCGTCCCGGCTTCAGCGATGCCGCCCCGCCGGCGCTGGCCGTCGCGCTGTACGATCGGTTCGTGGCATTGCTGCGTGAGCGTGCTCCGGGGCGCGTGGAGACCGGTGAGTTCGGCGCGATGATGGAGGTCGAGCTCGTCAACGACGGACCCGTCACGCTCATTCTCGACAGCCCGACACCATCATGAGCACCACTCCGCGTATCATCCTCGCCTCGCAGTCTCCGCGGCGTGCGGACCTGCTCCGAATGCTCGGGCTGACGTTCGAGACCATGCCAGCAGACATCGATGAGACCTACCGTGCAGGCGAGCAGCCCGCGCCGCACGCGGAGCGGCTGGCGCGCGGGAAGACACGGACGATCGCCGCGCGTGTTCCTGACGCAGTGATCATTGGCAGTGACACGGTCGTCGTCGTCGATGGCGAAGTGCTGGGCAAGCCGCGCGACCACGATGAGGCGGTCCGGATGCTCATGCGGCTCCAGGGCAGGGAGCACGAGGTGGCGACCGGCATCGCCGTGTGTGTGCAGGGGACGCTGCGCAGCGCGGTGGAGCGCGTACGTGTACGTTTCCGACCGTTCAACGTCGTGCTCGCCAGCGCGTATGCGGCGACCGGCGAGCCGATGGACAAGGCGGGCGCCTACGGTATCCAGGGTTTCGGCGCTACCCTTGTCGAAAAGATCGAGGGCGATTTCTTTGCGGTCATGGGCCTGCCCATATGCCGGATGATCGAGCTGCTGGAATCGGCCGGGCTGACGTACGATTTCGGCGGCCTGAAGTGGGCCGGACCCGGGTTTCAGGAGGGAACACATTGAACGCTCAACATCCGCTCGGGGCATGAAGACGCTTCTCGCGATCGACCAGGGAACGACGGGGACCACGTGTCTCGTGCTCGATGAGCACTGCACGCTCATCGGGCGTGCATACTCCGAGTTCACGCAGCACTACCCGCGGCCCGGCTGGGTCGAGCACGACGCGGCCGAGATCTGGGATGTCACCCGGCGGACCGCACGCGAGGCGGTGGAGCAGGCACGGCAGCACGGCCGAATCGAGGTCGCGGGAATCGGCATCACGAACCAGCGGGAAACCGTGGTGGTGTGGGATCGCGAGACGGGCGAGCCGGTACACCGGGCCATCGTCTGGCAGGACCGGCGCACGGCGGCGCGCTGCCGGGAGCTGCGCGAGCAGGGGAGGGAGGAATGGGTGCGCGAGCGCACCGGCCTCGTGCTCGATCCCTACTTCTCCGGCACCAAGCTGGAGTGGCTGCTCGAGAGCGATGCCGGACTGCGCAGTCGCGCCGAGAGCGGTGCGCTGGCGGCGGGCACGATCGATTCGTGGCTCATCTACAAGCTGACCGGCGGCGCCGCGCATGTGACGGACCCGACGAACGCGTCGCGCACACTGCTCTACAACATCGATACGCTGGACTGGGATGACGAGCTGCTGTCGCTGTTCGGCGTCCCGCGTGCGCTGCTGCCGGAGGTGCGTCATTCGGCGGAGGTGTACGGCGAGTCCACGGAGGATGGGATCGGCATCACGGTCCCCGTGGCCGGCATCGCGGGTGACCAGCAGGCGGCGCTGTTCGGCCAGGGCTGCGTAACGCCCGGTCTGGCCAAGAACACTTACGGCACCGGAGCGTTCCTGCTGCTCAACACGGGCGCTGAACGCGTCGCATCGAAGAGCGGCCTGCTGACGACCGTCGCGTGCGGGCCGAAAGGCGAGCCGTGCTACGCGCTCGAGGGCAGCATCTTCATCGCGGGCGCCGCCGTTCAATGGCTGCGCGATGGCCTGCGCATCATCGAGAAGGCGGAGGACACGGCGGTAATGGCGGCATCGATCGAGTCGAACGAGGGCGTCTATTTCGTCCCTGCTTTCGTCGGTCTGGGCGCTCCGCACTGGAACGCCGAAGCGCGCGGCACAATCGTCGGTCTGACGCGCGGGACGGAGCGCGCGCATCTGGTACGCGCCGCGCTCGAGGCGATGGCGTACGCGACGAACGATGTGCTGCGCGCCATGGAGCAGGACTCCGGGATCATCGCGACGGAGCTCGGGGTCGATGGAGGTGCGTCGCTGAACGACTGGCTGATGCAGTTCCAGTCGGACGTGATCGGTCTGCCGGTCAGGCGTCCGCAGATGGTGGAGACCACCGCCCTGGGAGCGGCCGGGCTGGCCGGCATCGCGACGGGCGTATGGCGCGACGCCGCGCACTTTCTCGGCGAGCGGCCGGCACCGTCGGTGTTCGAGCCGCGCATGGACGAGACGAAGCGTACGGAGCTTCTGGAAGGCTGGCACCGCGCCATCGGCACGACGCTCAGCTGGGTGAGCGCCTGATGGACAGTATCCTTCAGCTCGCCGTGCTGCTCGCCGCGCTCGGCGGCCCTGCCGACAGTGCTGCCGTACCCGTGCACGCGCCCATGCGCGACGTGGCTCCTGCTGTCAGCGCCGACGGCAGCGTGGTCGGTCGCCATCCGGTCGCGGATGTGGGGTCGAGCCGGCAACCGGCCGCGGCGTCCCACGTGTCGCTGCGGCTGACGCTCGACGTGCAGTCGCCGTCGGATCCGTGGACCAGCGAAGACAAGTTCCGGCACGTCGCGGCGTCGTGGGCGGCGATGGTGTTCACGTTCGCCGCGGTGCGCTCGGTGCACGACGAGCCCGATACGGCTCTCGCGATCGCCGTTCCGGTGACGGCCGCATTCGGGATCGCGAAGGAGATCGTCGATCGCCGGCACGGCGGCCCGTTCAGTTTTCGCGACCTCGCGGCGGACGCGCTCGGCGCGGGCGCGGCCTGGCTTTTCCTCCGGGAGGTGAACTGATGGAAATGCTGGTCATTGGACTCATCGCCGTCGCAGCGTTCGCGGCCGTCCTGTTCCCGCTGTTCCGTCGCAGGCCCGGCTTCGGCGACGAGACGGAGTTCGAGAACATACCGCCCGCGACTACAGCCGAGCCGCCGACGGGCGCGGCCGGCCCCGCCGCGGGCGCGCCCGCCGCGGCGCCTGAAGGTCCGGACCGTGCGGCACTGCACGCGGCCGCGGGCGAGGACCCGATCGAGGCCGAGGTCATGCGCTACCGCGAGGCCGTCCGCGCCGGCACCGTGTGCCGGAAGTGCGGCCAGGCGAATCCGGCGGACAGCCTGTACTGCTTCGATTGCGGCGCGCGTCTCCCGCTCGCGGACGCGAAGGAGTTCGAGTAGGGGATGAAGGCCGCCGCCGACATTGTCGATCTGCGGAGCGACACCGTCACGCGACCGACGTCGGGAATGCGCGAAGCCATCGCGCGCGCCGCGGTCGGCGACGATGCGCTCGGCGACGATCCCACCGTCCGTGAGCTGGAGCACCGCATCGCGGAGCTGCTGGGCAAGCCGGCGGCGCTGTTCTTTCCGAGCGGCATCATGGCCAACCAGACCGCGCTGCTCCTGCACACGTCGCCGGGCACCGAAGTGGTCTGTGAAGCGACCGCTCATCTCGTGGACTGGGAGCTGGGCGGAGCGGCCGCAAACGCGGGTGTCCAGCTGCGCGGCGTCCTGACCGCCGACGGCATGCTCTCGGCCGGGGCCGTGGAAGCGGCCATCCGCCCGCGCACGGCGAAGCTGCAGCTGCAGACGTCGCTGATCGCTGTCGAGAACACGCACAACGCCGCCGGCGGGCGGGTGATGCCGCTCGCGGTCGCGCGTGACATCCGCGACATGGCGGCGCGACACGGCCTGCCCGTTCACCTGGATGGGGCGCGCCTGTGGAACGCGGCGACGGCAGCGGGCGCTGCCGAAGCGGAGTTCGCAGCGTGTGCTGACACCGTGATGGTGACGCTGTCGAAAGGACTCGGCTGTCCGGTCGGATCCATGCTCGCGGGCGACGTCGATCGGATCGACCGCGCGCGCATCATCCGGCGCCGGCTCGGCGGCTCGATGCGTCAGGCGGGCATCCTCGCGGCCGCCGGGCTGTATGCGCTCCAGCATCATCGCGCGCGTCTGCGCGACGATCATGCACGCGCGCGCCGGCTGGCGGAGCTGACGCGCGGCATCGCAGGGATCAGGGTGATCGAGCCGGAGACGAACATCGTGATGTTCGACATCCTGAAGCCGGGGCTCACCGCCGGTTCACTCATCAAGGCGCTCGCCGAACGCGGCGTGCTGCTGGCGGAGTTCACCGCGACGCGCGTGCGCGCGGTGACGCATCTCGACGTGGACGACGCAGCGATCGATTGTGCGGCGGAGGCGCTGACAGCCGCGCTCGGCTGAAGCCATCGCGCACTCCCGTCATCCCACCGGAATGAAGAACGGCGCGCCGGGCTGT
>DATHVW010000145.1:0-12742 GCA_035461085.1 Longimicrobiales bacterium
CGAGGAGCTGACCTCGCCCGGCGAGGAGACGCTGCCGACCGCGATCGAAAAGGTGCACATCGTGATCCCGGAGCCGACCCCGCACATCAGCGTCCTGCACCTGCTGCCGCGCTGGAAGGAAGCGTTCGAGAAGGGCCGCGAGGAGGACGCGCTGAGCGACATGGTGGCACTCTTCCCGAGCATGCGGGCGACCGTGGCGGTGGAGTCGGCGACGGCGATCCGCCAGGTGGTATAGCCCGTCCGGCGCCCGGATGGACATCGGAGGCGTGAATCCCGACAGCGGGGCTGCTGTCACGATCGGTGAGTTGCGTACGGGAGCGGGCCCGGCCGTCCAGCCGCGCTCGCTGCGCTCCGGGGTCGGCTGGCTCGGTGTGGCTACTGCCGTATACCTCGCCTGCCAGTACGGAATGCTGATCGCCATTGCCAAGCTGGGTAGCGCGACCATGGTCGGGCAGTTCGCGCTGGCGCAGGCGATCACCGCGCCCATCATGATCTTCAGCCAGATGCAGCTGCGCCAGGTGCAGGTGACCGATGTCCGGCGCGACGCGACCTTCCATGATTACCTGTGGACACGGGGGTTGACCACGCTGGCTGCGCTGGTAGTCATCGCGGTCTATGCGCTGGGCATCGCCGACGCGACGGTAATGGGCCCGATCATCCTGATGGTCGGGATCGCGAAGGCGGCCGAGTCGCTCAGTGACGTCGCGTACGGGCGATTGCAGCAGGATGAGCGCATGGAGCTGATTGCGTTCGCGATGATCGCGAAGGGACTGAGCTCGCTGGCCGTGCTCGCGCTCGTGCTCTGGCTCACGGGCGACCTGCGGTGGGCGGTGGCCGCGCTGGCCCTGGTCTGGCTGGTGCTGCTCGGGGGGGTCGATCTGCCGCTGCAGCGACGCGTCCCGACTCCGCGCGGGGCCGCGGCGCCCGACCGGCGCCGGATCCTCGGGCTGCTCCGCACCGCGCTGCCGCTCGCCGTGGCTGCGGGGCTCATCTCGCTGTCGGCCAATCTGCCCCGTTATTTCCTGGACGGGCTCTACGGCTCGGAAGCGGTCGCGCTCTTTGCCGTGGCCGCCATGCCACTGGTGCTGCTCGGGCTGGTGGGCACCGCGCTGGGCCAGGCAACGCTGCCGCGCGCGGCCGCGCTGCTGCAGTCGGGAAACCTCGCGGGATTCCGCCGCATTGCCGTCCGGATAACCGCCCTGCAGATCGGGGCTGGCGCGGCCGCGGCCATCGCCAGCGCACTGTTCGGCGCGCCATTGATCGGCTTCTTCTTCACTCCGGAGTACGTGCCGGCCGCGCCCGCGATGACGGCGATGGCGGCCGGAGTCGCGATCGGCGGTCTGGGCGCGTACGGGGCCACGGTGCTCTCGGCGGGTCGGCACTTCCGGCTGCAGCTGTGGAACGTCGTGATCATGCTCGCGATGCAGGTTGGACTCTGCTACTTCCTGATCGGCCGGCTGGGGGTCATGGGCGCGGCCTGGGCCGAGGTGGTCCGATATGTTGGCAGCACCGCGTTCCTGACGCTGGCGGCGCACTTCGTCATCCGGTCGCGCTACCGCGCGGCGCCGCGGCGGGCATGAGATCGACATGACTCTGCAGGCGGTGACGCGGGAGATCACGGTGCGAGCTGACGTCATCCACGTACTGCCCGGGCGCGGCGCTACGTGAGCGCGAGCTGGAGGCGCCGAATCCGGCACAACCGCATCGCGCGTAACGCGTACTCCTGGCTGCTTCAGTTCGTGGACGCCGGTCGGCTGGTACGCGGGCTGGGCGGCCTGCGGTGGTACTGGTCGGACTACCGCCGTTATCGCCACCTCGCCGCGCTGCAGGAAGGCCCCCGATCCGCCGAGCGGATCGAGCTGCTGCCCGCGCTGCACGAGCGGGCGCCGCGGCACGAGCTCGACGCGCATTACTTCTACGTGAACGCATGGGCCATGCGACGGGTGCTGGCCGCCGGTCCGGATCACCACGTCGATATCGGCTCGCAACTCGCGCTCGCCGGGCTGCTCAGCGCCGCGCTTCCGGTCACTTACCTCGACTATCGGCCCGTCGCTGCAACGGTTCCCGGCCTGAGCCGCGTGAGTGGCAGCCTGCTCGCGCTGCCATGTGCCGACGGATCGCTGCGCTCGGTCTCCTGCCTGCACGTCGCCGAGCATGTCGGGCTCGGGCGGTATGGGGACCCGCTCGATCCGGCCGGCACCCGCAAGGCGGCCGCTGAGCTGGAGCGCGTGGTCGCGGTGGACGGCGACCTCTACTTTGCACTGCCCCTGGGACGACCGCGGGTCTGCTTCAATGCCCACCGCGTGCATTCCGTCGAGATGGTGCTCGCCCTCTTCCCGCGCCTGCGTCTGCGCGAGCTCTCCGGGGTTACCGACGATGGACGCTTCCTGGAGGACGTACGCCCCGACGCTTTCGCCGGAAGCGAATACGCATGCGGCATGTTCTGGTTCAGGCGCGAGCGCACGTGAGACGTGACCTCAATCCCCGAGCGCTCGTGCGAGCGCTGCGCGGCAGTCGCCAGCGGCGTCAGTTCGACCGCTTCCTGGACGCCGAGCTGCCGGTGGCCCGCGCCGCCGATTACTCCCCGAACGCACTACCGGTCCGCCTGGCGGCCCGTGCGTCGGGACGGAGCGGCTGGGCCGGCCGGACGCCGCGGGTCGTCGTCTTCGGCACCCGCGAGTGGGAGCAGTACGGGCTCTGGCCCGCGTTCGATACGCTCTCGGAACTCGACTACTGGGAGTACCGTGTCCCGTTCACGCATCCGCAACGCGTAGATGACGCCTACCGCGAGGCGCTCGGCGCCCGCTTCCTGGCGCACGTTCGCGACCTGCAGCTGCGCCAGCCCGTCGATGTTGCGTTCTTCTACGCGTCGGCCGAGCACATCGATCTTCGCCTTATCGATCAGCTGCATTCGCTCGGCGTCTGGACCGTGGTCATGGGGCTCGACGACAAGCACCAGTTTCTGCCGGCGCAGACGGGCGCCACCGCGCCGCAGCTGGCGCTCGCCACGACCTGCGACCTCTACATCACGACGTGGCAGAGTGGAGCTGCGATCATCTGGGCGCGCGGCGGCCGACCGTGGTGCAGCGCGGAAGCCGCCGATCCCGAGTTTCACCGTCCGGTCGTCAGCCGGCGCGACCTGGACGCGGTATTCATCGGTCAGGCATACGGTCGACGTGCTCAGCTCGTACATTACCTGAAGGCGCACGGCCTTGAGGTCGCCGCGTTCGGCTCGGGCTGGCCGAACGGCTTCGTCACCTTCGAAGAGCAGATCGCCCTCTACGGACGCGCTCGCGTCGTACTGGGCTATGGCGGGGTTCGCCTGATGCGCGACGTCCAGCACCTCAAGGGCCGCGATTTCGAAGTGCCGATGTGCCGGGCTATCTATCTCACCAGCTACAATCCCGAGCTGACCCGACACTTCGAGGTCGGACACGAGATCCTCTGTTATTCGTCCTTCCAGGAGTGCCGCGAGCTGCTCGAGTGGGTGATCGCGCATCCTGCCGCCGCCGACGAGATCCGCGCCGCCGCGCACGCGCGCGCGTTGCGGGACCACACCTGGGAAGCTCGCGTCCGTGTCCTGTTCGGGCTGCTGGCACCCGGATCCGGAGCGGCGGCATGACTGCGGACGCGGACCGCACGGCGCGCGCGCGAGCGCGCGCGGCGTCGCCACCGGCACGCCGGGACGGTGTGCTCGAGCGATGGCTTCCGGCGACGGCGCCCTTCGTGCTGCCTGGCTTTACCTACGCACCTCCGCCCTATGGCGGCCTCTTCTTCCGATATCCGGCTGCGACCAGCGCAGCCGCCGAATATGAGCGATTCCGGGAGCGTGTCGTAGAGGCTGTGGGTAGGTCGTTCCTGCCAGTATACCGCATGGCCGATGGTGAGTTCGCGTTCATGGTCGGAACCCGTGCCCTCGAGCCCGGTCTCCGCAGCACGCTGCGCGCGCTGCCGCGTCGGCTGCTGCCGCGCCTGCGCCGCCGTAGCGCTACGTACTGGGGGGAGGCGTACACTGCGAGCGAGCGGAGCGTCGCGCTGCGCCGCTTCCGCGCGGCGCTCCAGGCCGTTGCCCGAGACGGTGTGCTGGCGGCCTACTTCGCCTTGCGGCACGACGGCTGGGGCGAGCGCTATCACGAGCCCGTGTGTGACTGGCTGGAGGCAGTGGGGGTGCAGCTGCACGCTGGCAACTACACGCCGTTCTACTCGGTGTATGCGCTGCTGTGTGGACCCGGGCGCGAGAGCGTGCTCCGCGGGCATCGCGTCCTGGTGGTGACGCACCTCACGGAGGAACGCCGCGGTGCAATCACCGGGGCGCTGCACGACGAAGGGGCGGCCGATGTCGCTTTCCTGCCGGTCTCCCGGTCGCGTGCGCTGCTCGACGAAGTCGACGCCACGCGCTTTCGGGGTGCCGTCGATCTTGTACTGGTGGCGGCGGGGATCGGCTCGGTCAGTGTGCTCGCACGGCTGTCCGGCCTGGGAGTGCCCTGCATCGATTGCGGCATCGTGCTCGAGTGCCTGATCGATCCGCCACGCCGCTTCGAGCGTCCGTTCCTGGTCGGCGACGACCGCGCCGACGGTGATACGCTCGCCAGCCGTCGGCAGTTCTGATGAGTACGGTGGGCGTGGACGAGCATGCCGGCGCGGGCGCACCGGGTCGGCTGCGCCGTTATCTGCCGCTCGGTGCGCTGTTCGCGTGGCTGTTGCTTACGGTCGCCCTGTTCGAGATCGGCCCGTATCCCTACGCGAACGTGACCAACCGTGGCCTGCTCTACCTTTACCTGGCCGCCGTGCACGGTGCGCTCTGGCTGGGCTACTGGCGCGGCAGCCGGTCGCTGGGCCGCGCGTACCGCGGCCGCAGGCACGTGCACACGATCGCCCGCGTCACGCTCGCCATCACCGTGCTGGTCACGGTTGCGAACGTCGTGTCCACGGGCGGAGGCGACCTGGCTCGGGTGCGTCTCGCCCTGACCGATCCCGCCGCTGCCTACCTCAGCTCGACGCTGCGCCGCAGCACGCTGTTCGGCTACCTGGCGATCCTGACCGCACCCGTTTCGACGCTGGCGCTCACGCTTGGGGTATACTGCTGGAGCAGCCTTCGCCTCCGCTGGCGCGCCGCCGTCGTGCTGCTGCTGGCGGTCATGGTTCTGAGCAGCATCGGCGCGGCCGTGCGGAGCGGCATCATCGCCCCCGCCGTCCTGGTCACGGCGGCGTTCGCAGGCGCGTCCGCGAGCGGTCGTCTTCGCGTGGACGCGCGCCGCGGCATCCTGGTGGGCGCCTTCGGGCTGGCGCTGGTCGTGGGGTTCTTCAGTTATTCCGCCTTTCTGACCGCGAAGCGCATCTCCATGGATATGGTGATCAATCCGGTCTCGCTGGAGCGTCCCGACACGGCGCACGTGATGTACCGAGCCATTCCGCGAAGCTGGCACACCAGCGCCAGTGTCACTGCCTGGTACCTTTCCCACTCGTACGCACGCCTGGCCCGGGCTTTCGAGCTGCCGTTCAATGGCGTTGCTCTCGGGGCGGGCAACTCGGCATTCATGCTGCGCAACGTGTCCCGCCTCACCGGCTGGGAGCAGCTGGAAGAGGTTTCCTACGGCATGCGGCTCGATCGCGAGACAGGCGTCGGGGTCTTCGGCACGTTCTGGTCTACGATGTATGCCTGGATCGCGTCGGACGTGACCTTTCCCGGCTCCGTGCTGGCGATCTTCCTGATCGGGTACCTGCTGGCGCTCGCGTGGATGGACGTGATCCGCCGGGACAATGCGCTGGCCGCGGCGGCGTTCGCGTGCCTCTCCTACCTGGTCTTCTCGATGCCCATGTCGAATCCGCTGCAGGACGGTCCCGGGATCACCGTCTTTGCGGGCATCCCGCTGTTCTGGTGGTTGACCCGCGCCCGGACGGTCCAGGCCGGCGCCGTGGTCGAGCCCGAAGCATGAGCGTCCAGGTGGCATTCGTCGGCTCGCTGCCGCTGCCGGAAGACACGGTGGACAATCCTGCCTATTCCCCGGCGGGAGCGCTGTTCCAGGAGCGGCTGCTGGATGCGCTCGACGCTGCGCCCGAATGCACACTCTCGCACGTGTTCGCGGGTCGTCGCCTCGCGTCCTTTCCGCGCGGCCGCCCCATCGCCGTGCGCAGCCGGCCGGCCCGGATCCTCGGCCGGCTGCCCGGGACCATGCTCGGGTTCGTGAATCTGGGCGCGCTCAAGCCACTGACCCTCGCACTCGCGCTGGTGCCGCGCGTGCTCCTGTGGACCTGGCGCGAGCGGAACCGGCCCCGGGTGCTGCTGCTCTACAACATCGCGAGTCCGCCAGGTATCTTCGCAGTACTGGCAGGGCGGATCAGCCGGACGCGCGTGGTCGGGCTGATCGCGGACATCGAGGTACCTGGCTCCGGCCTCGTTCCGAGCACGCTACTGCGGCGCCTGGAGTATCGGCTCCAGGTGCGCACGCTCCCGCTGCTCGACGGGCTCATCGTGCTCACACGGCGTATGCACGGGGACTTCGCACCGCGCGTGCCGTACCTGGTGATGGAGGGTGCCGTGAACGAGGAGATCGTCGCGCCAGCACCGGGGCTGCCCCCCGACGAGACGACCTGCGCGCTCATGTACGCGGGCCAGCTCTCGGAGCTCAAGGGCATACCGCTGCTGCTCGACGCGTTCGCCGGCCTCGAGGGCGCAGCGTGGCAGCTGTGGCTCACGGGCGACGGCCCCCTTCGCGACCTGGTGCGTGCCGCGGCCGCGCGCGACCCGCGAATCCACTTTCATGGCATGGTGCCATACCCGGAAGTGCTGGCGCTCTCCCGTCGTGCGACCATGCTCGTCAATCCGCACCGGGCATGGTTGGCTTCGGCACGCTACCTTTTCCCGTCGAAGCTGATCGAGTTCCTCGCTTCCGGGCGTCCCGTGGTCACTACGGTGAGCACGCCCGAGGTGCGCGAGGAGTACGGCGCGGTAGCGTACCTGGTCGAGGAGGAGACGCCGGAGGCGCTCCGCGGCATGATACGGCATGTGGCGTCGCTGCCGGAGGCGGAGCGGCGCGCCCGCGGCGCCGCGGCCCAGACGCTGGTCCGGACGCACAAGACGTGGCGCGCGCAGGGAGGCAGGATCGCACGGTTCATCGCGCGTGTGGCTGCCGGCGAGGGCGCCGGCGAAGCCGCGCGCCAGCCAGTGGGGCAGGGGCAATGAGCGCAACCGTTCACCGGCTGCCGCCGGACCGCGATGACGAGCTCTCGCTGGTGCGCATGGCGACCTTCCTGCTTCGCTATCGCTGGCTGCTGCTCGGGCTGCCGCTCGCGGCCATGGTGATCGCGATCATCCTCAACATGTCGCGGCCGCGTACGTACACTTCGACCGCGACGTTCACGCCGCAGAGCTCGAGCGCGCGCACCGCCGAGCTGATGGGGCTGGCGACTCAGTTCGGGATCTCGCTGGGGAGCGCCGCCAACCCCAACGAGTCGCCGGCCTTCTACGCGACGCTGGTCCGCTCGCGCGCCATCCTGGGTCCGGTTGCCGGGATGCGCTTCACCACCGTGCTCGAGGGTGAGGAGCGCAGCGGCACGATCGCCGACCTGTATGATCTGAAAGGCCGAACTCCCGCGCATCGCCACGAGCGGGCACGGCGCGAGCTTGAGAAGTCGGTGAGTGCGGGCGTGGCGCGCGAGACCGGAGTCGTGACCCTTCAGGTCGCAGCCCGCTCGCCTGTGCTCGCGCGCCAGATCGCCGACAGCATCCTGGCGCGCGTGAACCAGTTCAATGTGCAGCAGCGACAGTCGCAGGCACGCGCGGAGCGCGAGTTCGTCGGCGCCCGGCTCGCGGAGGTCGAGCGTGAGCTGCTGCGCGCGGAGACGCGGCTCGAGGAATTCCTGCAGCGCAACCGACGGTACGAGAGCTCGCCCGAGCTCATGTTCCAGCGCGAGCGCCTGGATCGCGCGGTGCAGGCGCAGCAGCAGCTGCGGCTGAGCCTGCAGCAGAACAACGAGCAGGCCCGCATCGAGGAGGTGCGCGACCTGCCCGTAATAACCGTCATCGAGCCGCCCGAAGTGCCGGTGCGCGGTGACTCACGGCGCACCTTGGGCCGCGCCATCCTGGTCGGCATCGCAGCGCTGGTAACCGCCCTGCTGATTGCGTTCATACGGCAGGCCCTGCGCGACGCCGAGCAGGACCCGCGGGGCAGCTACGCGCTGTACGCGGAGCTGCGCCGGCGCTTCTCGGACGAGCTGCGGCATCCGCTGCGCGCGCTCCGCTTCCCGCATTCATGACGCTCCGCATCGTCCAGGTCTGTCACGACTGCGTTCCGACGAGCGGCGGCACCTACACTTCGGCGCAAGATTTCCGGCGTGCCCTGGGGGCTGATGTGGTATCCTTCACAGCGGCGGCGCTGCGAGAGCAAGCGCCGCCCGATGGCGGCGGTGTCCACCATATCTTCATCGATGGCGGCCCGCTCCGACGCAGCTATGCGTGGCCGGGGCGCGACTCACCAGGGCTCGCGGCGGGTGAGCAGCGGGTCGCACGCGCGTCCATGCTGATCGTGCACGGCCTGTTCCGGTATCACGCACAGTGGGCGCGCGCGCTGGCGCACCGGTACCGCATCCCGTATTGGCTCGTCCCGCACGGCACCCTCGACCCCTGGGTGTTCAGCTACCGCGCGCTGCGCAAGAAGGCGTGGCTGGCACTCGTCGGACGCCACATCGTGGCTGATGCTCAGCGTGTGCTGCACGCGACCCCGCAGGAGGCAGCCGCGGCGGCCGCCTATATCCCGAGTCACGTACCCGCCTCCGTGATCCCGTGGCCGGTCGATCCGCAGCCAGCCGAGCCCGGCGCCGGTGCAGCTATCCGGATGCGGCTTGGCGTCGCGGCCGACGCGGATGTGCTGCTCGTCCTCGGCAGGCTGCATCCCTCCAAGGGTATCCTCGAAGCCATCCGTGCCGTAGGCGACATCGCCGAAGCGCGGTTGCACCTGTTGCTCGTCGGTCCGGAGACACGCGCCCTCAGCAGCGCCGAATGCCGCGCCCTGGGCGACCGGTACGCGCCCGGACGCGTGCATCTGACCGGCGGGGTGGAGAACCGACAGATCAAGGGCTACCTGGCCGCTTCCGATGCGCTGCTCTCGCTCTCCCGGAGGGAGAACTTCGGGTATGCGGTCGCGGAAGCCATGGCGGCCGGCCTGCCCGTGATCATCACCCCGCAGGTCGCATTGGCAAGTTCACTGCAGGGGATCGAGTGTGGCTGGATAATGTCGGAGCGATCGGGCCGGGCGGCGCACGCAGCATTGACTGCGTTTCTGGCGACGAGCCCTACGGAGCGCGCGCGGCTGGGGGCGAACGGGCGGCAGTTCGTCGAACGCGAGCTCTCGCGGGAGCGCTTCGCTCGCAGACTGCGCGAGCTGCTCCCGCTGGGTTCGACGCAGCCCACTGGTGGCAGGGACGTGCATGCCTGATCCTGCCGACACCCAGGCTGCGGTTTTCCTGTTCTCGCAAGTCTACCGCCCTGATCCCGCCGCGGTTGGGCAGTACCTGGCCGCGCTGGGGCGTGCCCTCGCCGAGCGCGGTGTCCCGGTGCGCGTGTTTACCGCCCACCGGGGCTATGACGATCCTGCGGTTCGGTACCCGGCGCGGGAGAACCTCGAGGGCGTCGACGTGGTCCGCTTCCGCGGGGTCTCCTTCGGCAAGGAGTCCACGATGCTGCGCCTGGCGGCGGCGCTCAGCTTCTGTGCGCAGAGCGTGCTGCGTGCCGTCCGGATCCCGCCGGGTTCGATCGTGGTGGTGAGCACGACACCGCCGTTCGTTGCGGCGTTCCTGGCGTTGCTCGCGCGGCTCCGCGGGTATCGGCTCGTGTACTGGGTCATGGACCTGAACCCGGACCAGCTGGTGGCCCTGGGCAGGCTCCGCCGTCACTCACTTTTCGGGCGCGTCCTGGCCTGGATGAACGCGCAGGCGGTGAATCGCGCCGATACCGTGATTGCACTGGACGCGTTCATGTACGAGCGGTTGCGTGCATATGGCGCGACGCCGACCAAGAGTCGAGTGATCGGGCTCTGGCCCATGGCATCGTCGGCAGCCACAGCGACCGCTGGGCAGGCCTTCCGCCGGGAGCACGGCCTGGAGCAGCAGTTCGTCGTGATGTACAGCGGCAACCACACGATGTCGAACCCGCTCGACACGCTGCTCGAGGCAGCGCGCGAGTTGGTCGGGCACACGGATATCCGTTTCGTCTTCGTGGGCGGTGGCACCGCGAAGCCGGCGCTCGCGTCGTTTGTGGACCGCCACGGACTGGCGAACACGCTGCTACTGCCCTATCAGCCGCTCGAGCGGCTCGAGGAATCCCTCGCCGCAGCCGACCTGCACGTCGTCACGATGGGTGAGGGGATGGTTGGAGTCATCCACCCATCGAAGGTGTATTCGGCGCTGGGTGTCGGCCGACCGGTGCTCTATATCGGGCCGGAGCCATCGCACGTTTCGGAGATCCTGGACCGGCACGAGGTCGGCTGGTCGGTGCCCCACGGAGATTGCGCGGGCGCGATCCGCGCGATCCTGGCGGCGTACCGCCTTTCGGAGGCGGAGCGGGACGCGATGGGCCGGCGCGGACTGGCCGTCGTCCAGAGCGGTTTCTCAGAGGAAGTTCTGCTCGGCCGCATTGTCGATCTGGTCGAATCGCTCCGCGCGCCGCGCACGCGGCCGTCCCCGGTGACCTAGGCATGCGCGTGCTGGTGACCGGAGCCTCGGGGTTCCTCGGCGCGCACGTGTGCCGCCGATTGCTGGCGGATGGCCACCACGTGCGTACCCTCACGCGTGGAGCGGTGACACTGCCGGGTGTCGAAGTTTTCCACTATGCCGATGGCGAGCTGCGCACCACGCCACCCGCCGCACTCGGGGACATCGAGGCTGTCGTCCACCTGGCCGCACGCGTGCATGTGCGCGGCAGCGGTGAGACGTCGCGGGCGGCGTTCTACGAGGCCAACATGGCAGCCACCGGGCGGCTGGCAGCCGCGGCTGCGGCTGCGAGCGTGCGCGATTTTCTGTTTGCGAGCACCGTGAAGGCGGCCGCCGACACGTCGCCTTCCGTTCTCAGGGAAGCGGATCGACCCCGGCCGCGCGACGCCTATGGCGCGAGCAAGCTTGAAGCGGAAGCGCGACTTGCGGAGATCGGGGCCGCGCGCAACATGAACACGGTGTCGCTGCGACTGCCGCTGATGTACGGTGCGGGTATGCAGGCGAACATGCTGGCGCTCTTCCGCACCGTTGACCGTGGGCTGCCGCTGCCGCTCGGCGGAATCGACAACCGGAGGAGCCTGCTCTACGCGGGCAATGCGGCTGCGATATTCTCCTGGCTGCTCGGCTGCATCCACGGGCAGGAGTTGTATTATGCGAGCGACGGCGTGGCAGTCTCCACCCCGGAGCTGCTCCGGCGGATCGGAGCCGCGCTGAACCGGCGTGTGCGGTTGCTGCCGGCGCCGGCGCGGCTGCTGCGGCTGGCCGCGCGGCTCGATGTTCCGATCGCGGGGCCGCTCGCGTCGCGGCTGGCCGGCTCGCTGGAGGTGGACTCGTCGCGCCTGCAGGCACGGCTCGGCCGACCCCTGCCGTACACACTCGATGGGGGTCTGGTACGAACGGCCGGGTGGTACCGCGATCGCACCGCCAACCATGACCAGGGCCCCGAACTGAACCCGGACGGGAAATGAACGACGCGGAGCGACGGGTAGCGCGGTTCTACGAAACAGTCGGCTGGAAGGAAGTCGGCGCGGTCACCGAGGACGCCCGACGCTTCGAGGATCTGCGCGACTGCGCGCGGCGCTACATCAGCCGGTGCCGCCTGCGCGTGCTCCGACACATCCCCGCGCGTGGCGAGCTGCTGCTCGACATGGCATCGGGGCCCGTCCAGTACCCGGAGTATCTCGAGTACTCGCGCCACTTCGCGAAACGCTACTGCGTCGACTTTTCGGCGGAAGCGCTCGCGCGCGCCCGCGAGCGGCTGGGTGAGCACGGCGTATACCTGCACGGGAGTTTCTTCGACCTCGAACTACCGGCAGATACGTTCGATTGCGCGGTGAGTCTTCACACCATCTACCACATGGACCGAAACCGGCAGGAGGAGGCGGTTCGCAAGCTGCTCCGGCTGGTGAAGCCCGGGCGCCCGGTCATCGTGGTCTACTCGAATCCGGACAGCTTGCCGGCACGGTTGAGACGATCACATCCGGCCGGCGCCTTGCGCCGTCTGCTCGCTCGACACGCCCCGGCTGCCGATCCTGACCGCGCCGACGGCCTGTACTTCTTTCAGCACCCGAACCGGTGGTGGCTCCGCTTTGCAGATCAGGCCGACATCGAGATCCGTCCCTGGCGATCACTTGGCTCCGAAGACCAGAAACGGCTGATCCCGGACAGTCGGCTCGGCACGGCCATGCTCGACACGCTGTTCCGACTGGAGGACCGGTTTCCTCGGTTCTTCGCTGCGCATTTTCAGTACATCATGGTGGTGCTGACGAGGCGCGCGGTATGATGCGACTCACTCGTTGCCACTGCGCCCCGGCCCGCCACCCGCGCCGCGAGCTGGTGCCCAATGCTTGACTTCCTCCTCATCCTCCTCTTCGGCGGCGCCGCGTTCTACGCGGTGCACCGCGCCACCGATCAGTTCACGCGCTGGGCGCCGCAGGTGCTGCTCGACGTGCCCAACGAGCGCAGCTCGCACGAGCGGCCGACGCTGCGCGGCGGTGGTCTCGCGATCGTGCTCGCGGTGGTCGTGGGCGCGGCC
>DATHVW010000146.1:0-3948 GCA_035461085.1 Longimicrobiales bacterium
CGGACTGTTACGTCGGCTGTTCGGCTAGGCGCCGATCAGGCGATCGCTTGCCCGTGTCGGGTTGCGAAAAATACTCGAACTGGCCAAGGGATCACCTCCTTTTCAAAGTTCAACATCAGGCATCGACACCAGCGGGCCCTGAGTCCCGCGGTCCGGCCGCCGTTCAGCCTTGCTTCCCGGCGGCGGCCCAGCTCGCGAAGCTCGCGAGCGCAGGTCAACTCTAATTGCATTCAGTTCGGTTTACAACCCCCGCGTCCACACGGCACCGCACGCGCCCGCGGCCACGTCGCGCATCTTCTCCAACACGCAGCCACAGCGTATACTGCCGTCATGACACCGGAAGAGAGACTCAACGACATCGTGATGCTTGTGCGGCGCGTGCGACACGACGCGAACAACCCCATCACGGCGGCGCTCGGGCACGTGCAGCTTCTCCTCGAAGAGCCCGCTGCGCAGGACCCGGAGATACGGGAGAGCCTGGTCGTGGTGGAATCGGAGCTGCGCCGGCTCATCGACATCATGCGGCAGCTGAACGAAGTGCGCGTCGACGCGGAGAGTTGACGCTAAATCGCGCGTCGTCTATTCTCTCCGCCCGGCGGCGAGGGCCGCACGATCGAGAACCGAACCTGCTGCAGCGTCCCAGGAGGCACCATGGCTGATGTGCCCGGGGATCTCCTCTATACCGAGGAGCACGAATACCTGAAGAAGACGGATGAGGCCGGCGTTTTCCAGGTCGGGATAACGGACTACGCGCAGGGCGAGCTGGGCGACGTGGTGTACGTCGAGCTGCCGTCCGCTGGTGAGAGCTTCACCCGCAAGGCCGTGTTCGGTACCGTCGAGGCCGTCAAGGCGGTGAGCGACCTGTACTGTCCGATCTCGGGGGAGGTCGTCGAGGTCAACGCGTCGCTGTCCGACGACCCGGGGCAGGTCAACAGCGACCCGTACGGTGCGGGCTGGATGGTGAAGATCCGGGTCTCCGACGAGAGCGAGCTGGACACGCTGCTCGGACCCGACGAGTACAACAAGCACATCGGCTGAGGCACGGGGCCGGCCGGGGAGCTCAACCCCCGGCTCCCGTGCCCGACGCACCCTCTCATCGGGGACCGCCCCCCATGCGTCTCCACATCAAGGCCCACCTCACAACGATCGTTCTGTCAGCTTCCCTGGTCCGGGTGACCGTCACCGTTCAACGCACATGACGGACGCGGCGCGGGCGTGGCGTCTGATCCTGGGCACCGGCATTGCAGGCGGCCGCAGCGACGGCGACCCGCCCGATACGGCCGCGCCCGGCGCACTGAACATGGCCGTTGACGAGGTGCTGCTGGAGGCGGTGCTTCGCGGCGGCCCGCCGGCTCTCCGGTTCTATACCTGGGCTCCTGCCTGTCTTTCCCTCGGGAGGAACCAGCCCGCGCGGGACCTTTACGACACAGGCCGTGCTGCGTCGGCGGGCATCGATATCGTGCGACGCCCGACGGGCGGTCTGGCAGTGCTGCACGATCGGGAGCTGACGTATTGCGTGGCCGCGCCACTCGCACCGTTCGGGGGTCCGCGCGCGGCCTACGCCGGCATCAACCGGGCCCTGGTGGAAGGGCTGCGCTGTTTCGGGGTCGCGGCGGAGCAGGCGACAGGCGTGCGTCCGCGGGGACCACTGCATGGTGCTACGGAGCCGTGCTTCCAGTCGCCCGCTGCGGGCGAGGTGGTGGCCCGGGGCCGCAAGCTGGTGGGCAGCGCCCAGCGCTGCGAGCACGGCGCGCTGCTTCAGCATGGCTCCATCCTGCTGTCCGGCTCGCAGACGCGCGTGCTCGACCTCATGACGCGGCCCGACCGGGAGGTGTACGCCGCCGACGGTTCGATCACGCTCGAAGACCTGACGGGCGGCCCTCCGTGCGTGACCGGGCTGATCGACGCGATGCGCGCGGGATTCGAGCGGATTTTCGGCACCCGTCTTGCGCCCGGGCGACTGGATCAAAGTGAGATCGACCGCGCGGAGCAGCTCGCAGGGCACTACGGCGGCGACGAATGGACGTGGCGACGATGATCCCAGAGGCGAAACGGCCCGGACATACTGTGGAGGCGGCGGATGCGGACGTGTAGAGCCATTTCGGAGCAGGTGACGCAGGCGTCCCGGTGGGGCGCGGCCTGTCTGGCGCTGGTTGCCGGACTCGTTGCAGGTGCGTGCGGCGGCGACGGCGGAGGCGGCGGCGGTGCCGGCGGCACGGTCGTGGTGGGCATGCGCTCCGACTTCGGCAGCTTCAACCCCGTGACGAGCTCGGGTCAGTACGATCTGGAGCTCATGAACTACGCGCTGTTCACGCCGATCGTGCAGTACGACGAGGGCCTGCAGGTGCAGCCGTACCTCGCCGAGTCGTGGGAGCTGCACGGTGATACGGGCGTCACGTTCCATCTGCGGCAGGACGTGCGCTGGCATGATGGCCAGCCCGTCACCGCGCGCGATGTCGAGTTCACGTTCAATCTGGCCAAGGACGAGCAGACCGCGTCGCTCCTCGGCACGGCCTTCCTCGCCGAGGTGGACGCGGCGCAGGTTGTCGATGACTACACGATTACTTTTCACTTCGCGCAGCCGCACGCGCAGGCGCTCGAGGACTTCTGGTGGCCACCCCTGCCGCGTCACCTGCTCGAGAACGTCGCGCCCGCGGAGCTGCGCAATTCCGAGTTCAACAGGCAGCCCGTCGGCAGCGGTCCGTTCCGCTTCGGTGAGTGGCGCGCCAACGAGCAGCTGGTGCTGGTCCGCAACGAAGACTTCCCCGAGGCGCTCGGGGGACCGGCCGCAGCGGAGCGCGTCGTCTTCCGCGTGATTCCGGAGGCGTCCACGATGCTGACGGAGCTGATCACCGGCGGCCTCCACGTGGACATTCCGCTGATGCCGGACCAGGTCCGGCAGGTGCGGGACAATGCCGACACGGAGCTGCATTCGTTCCCGGGCCGGACCGTCTACTTCCTCGGGTGGAACAACGCCCGGCCGCCGTTCGATGATGCCGCCGTGCGGCGCGCGCTCGCGCACGCGATCAATCGACAGGAGATCGTGGATGCGCTGCTGTACGGCGAGGGGGCCATTGCGACGAGCACGGTCCCGCCATGGCATCCGCTCTATCCGGACGTCGATCCCGTCGCGCACAATCCGGAGCAGGCGGCGCAGATGCTGGAGCAGGCCGGCTGGACGGACCGCAACGGCGACGGCATCCGCGAGAACGCGCAGGGCGAGCCGCTGGCGTTCGAGGTGCTGAGCAGCGACGATGCGCTACGTCGCTCGGTTGTGGAGGTGCTGCAGAACCAGTTGCGGCAGGTGGGCGCGGACGTGGAGATCCGCGTCATGGAGTTCCAGACGATGCTGCAGAACCATCGCGAGCGGAACTTCGATGCGGTCTTCACGAACTGGGTGCTCGACAACTTCCAGGTCGCCGCTGCGCCGACTGCGCTGTTCCACTCGCGCGAGGCGGACACGGAGCTGTCGGCAAACCGCAGCACGGTGCGCATCCCGGACCTGGACGCCGCCATCGAGCGCGGTACGCGCGCCACGGACGAGGGCGAGCAGCGCGCCGCGTGGCAGGCAATGACGGAAGTGCTGCAGCGGGAGCAGCCGGTGACGTTCATGTTCTGGCTGAACGAGCTGGCGGCATCACGGGCGGGAATGGGAGGTGTGGAGATGGATCCGCGCGGCGAGCTGCGCTCCATCGCACGCTGGACGACCGGCGGCTGACGCGACGATATGGGCGCGTTCATCCTGAAGCGGCTGCTCGGCGCGATACCGCTCCTGCTCGGTATTGCAACGATCATCTTCTTCGTGCTCAATCTCGCGCCCGGCGATCCGACGTCGTTCTACTTCAACCCGAACGTTCCACCGGAGATCATCGAGCAGCTGCGGCGCAACCTTGGCCTCGATCAGCCCCTCCACATCCAGTACTTCAAGTGGCTGACGTCGTTCTTCCG
>DATHVW010000147.1:0-4109 GCA_035461085.1 Longimicrobiales bacterium
ATCATGAAGTACTGGATACTCGATCGCATCTTCGTCATGAGAGCACCTCCACAGCGGAATCGTCATCGCGGCCGCCTGTCTGGCCGCCGCATAATCCATACCGATCTGATGTAGACAAGTGCAGCAGTTTGGGGCATATTGGGGCGGCTGCTGCAACAGGCGGATGCTGCGACGGGAGGCGAACGCATGACGGCCCGCTCCGACCTGATCCATTACCTGCGCGATCACATCATCGGCGCCATGCACGTCGGCCAGCTGCGCGGCGGCGACCGCCTGCCGAGCATCCGCGACGTGGCCAGGGATCTGGGCAGGAACACACGCACGGTGCGCGCGGCATTCGCGGCGCTCGAGAAGGAGGGGCTGGTCGAGGTGCGCGGGCGCTCGGGCGTGTTCGTCGCGCGCCAGGAGATCGCGGGCGATGAGACATCCGAGGAGACGGCGCGGTGGCTGAGCGGAGTGCTCGTGGAGGCGTGGAAGCGGCGGATCGCAGTCGAAGCGCTGCCCGGTCTGATTGAGCGCTTCACATCAGCGCGACGGGTGACGTGCGGACTGGTGGATATGATCGAGGATGGCATCGTCGCGCTCGAGCACGAGCTCGAGAAGGAATGGGATTTCGACGTACGGGTCATCGCACCCGATGCCATCGAGGACACGCGCGATGTGGATTTCTTCGCCGCGACGAGCTTCTACGCCGCATCGATCCATGCGTCGGTGGAAGCACTCGCGAAGCCGCTCGTGGTGCTGACCGCTCATCCCGCTCTGAAGGACGCGCTGGCGTCGCGGGTGCGCGAGGGATCGCTGACGGTGGTGGCCGTCGATCCGCGTTTCGCGGACCGCATCCGCGTGGGCTACTCGGCGGACGACCCATCCCGCGTTCGCTTCGTGGCAGCGGATGACAGGAAAGCCGTCGCGGCCCTCGATCCGCAGGAGCCGGTGCTCCTTACACGCGCAGCACGACGGAAGCTGGGCAATATCGACGTGCCCATGATCTTCCCCCACTCGCCCACCATCTCGCCCGAATCCGCACGCCTGCTCGCGGCGATGCGCGCAGGCTCGAACCGCGCGGGGTCCGACGCCGCGACCGCGCGGCCGGCCTGATCACTCCGTCCGGATCGCCTCGACCGGATCGACTGCCGATGCCCGCCGTGCCGGCAGGTAGCTCGCGAGCAGCGCGACGCCGAGCATCGTGAGCGCGACGGCCGCGAACACGAGCGGGTCGCGCGCCTCGACCTCGAAGAGCAGCGTCTCCAGCGACCGTGCCGACCACACGGCGGCGATGAGTCCAATGATCACGCCGACCAGCGCGACGCGTCCGCCCTGTCTTACGACCATCCGGCGGACGTCGGCGGCCTGCGCACCGAGTGCCATGCGGATGCCGATCTCGCGCGTGCGGCGCGAGACGATGTAGGAGATCGTGCCGTAGATGCCGACCGCGCCGAGCACCAGCGCAAGCCCTGCGGCAATGAACAGATTCAGCATGGTGAACGACAGCCGGGCCATCGAGCGGTCGGCAAGCTGCTCCATCGTGAACTCGCGATAGACGGGCGCGCCGGGCGCGATCTCCTGGACGAGCGCGCGGATCTGCGGCGCGAGGCGATCGGCGAGGGGTGAGCTGACCACGTATGCGGGCGTGCCGGCACCCCAGGCCTGGGCGGTCGGTCCCACGAGCGGGAGATAGAGCATCGGCTCCGGCGTCTGCTGGCGGTAGTCCTCCAGGATGACGTCCTCGACGACACCGCCGACGGTCGTCCACGGAAACTGGGGTGGAGCACCGGCGGGCCGGAGCACCTGGCCGATGGGATCCTGTCCGGGCCAGAGCAGCTCCGCGGCGGAGCGGCTGACGATGATGGTGACGTTCGATGTCGGATCGGCCCTGCGCTCGAACGGCTGCCCCGCCAGCACGCTTATGCCCATGGTGCGGAAGTAGTCGCCATCGGCCATGGTCACGCGCACGCGCGGCGCATTCTCCGGCGGCCCATCGTAGCTGGATGTCACTACCCGCGTTTCACCCGCGCCCTCGTCGAGCGGCAGTGTGTTCACGAGCCCGACGGACTCGACGCCGGGCAGTGCGGCGATGCGATCCATGAACATGTAGTGGAACCGCGCGAAGGCGGACGCGTCGTTGAGGTTGTGCTCCTCGGGGTCGGGCGCCGCCTGGAACGTGAAGATGTTCTTCGTGTCGTAACCGGGATCGACGTTCCGCAGCGCGCGGAAGCTCTGGAGCAGGAGCCCCGCTCCGACCAGCAGCACCAGCGCGGCCGCGGTCTGCACGACGATGAGTGCGTTGCGCGTCACCGGACTCGCCGCGGAGCCCGTGCGCTGCGAGCTGCGAAGACCGTTCGCGACATCCGGCTTCGAGAACCGGAGCGCGGGCAGGATACCGGCGACGACCGCGGCCGCCACCACCACGCCGACCGTGAACAGCAGCGCGCCGCCCGAGATGGACACGTTACCGAGTCCGGGGATGTTCTCGGGCGCGGACCTCACGACGAGAGGGAGGCCGGCCCACGCCAGCGCGACGCCGGCGACGCCACCGACCGCGGCGAGGATCAGCGCCTCGGTCATGAGCCCGGAGACCAGTCGCCCGCGACCGGCGCCGAGGGCGCTCCTCACGGCGAGCTCGCGGTCCCGGCTCTCCGCGCGCACCAGCAGCAGGTTCGCGACGTTCGCGCACGCGATGAGCAGCACGATGCCCATCGTGCCGAGCAGGATCCAGAGCGGTGTCGCAAAGTCGCCGACCAGCTGCTCCTCGAGGGTGCGCACGATCGGGCGGTACTGCTCCAGGATCCGCGCGTACGGCGGCGGACCGCCGGCGCGCTCCAGCACGCGCGGCGTCAGACTCGCGAGCTCGGTCGCCAGCGATTCCGGCGTCGCGCCCGGCGCCAGTCGCCCGAGCAGGTTCAGGCTGAACGTCCCGGGCTGGATCGGCTCCGTGATCAGGTCGTGGATCCATACAGAAGTCCGCTCGTCCGGGAACTCGAACGACTGCGGCAGCACGCCAATGATCGTCAGCATCTCGCCCGAGACAGCGATCGTCTGACCAGCGACGTTGGGATCGCGGCCGAACCAGTCCGTCCAGAGCCAGTGCGTCAGGACCGCGACCTGCCCCTCCTCGTCATTCTCGTTCGGCAGCCGCCCGATCTCGGGCGCAACGCCGAGCGTCGCGTAGATCGACGGCGGGCCGGATGCGATATACAGGCGCTCGACATTGTCGCCCGCCCGCACGGTCGTCTGCCCGCCACTCACGAACGCGAGCTCTTCCAGCCCGCGGGCGCTCTCGCTGTACTCCAGGTAGAACTCGGGGCCGAGCTGGAACTCCTCCTCGAGATCGCTGCCGGGCGCGGTCCCCCGGATCACGACCAGCTCGTCCGCATCATCAAAGGAAAGCGGGTCCAGCAGAACCGCATCGACGACGCTGAAGATCGCGGTGTTGGCGCCGATCGCGAGCGCCAGCGTGAGCGCCGCGATGATCGCGAACGCCGGCGCGCGCATCAGGCTCCGTGCTCCATGAGCGAGGTCCCGCATCCAGGTCTCGAACATCCGCGCCCTCCAGGATCGAGTGGGGTGCCGGCAGGCTGGTACGAACAGCCGGATGTCCACCTGACGCGGGGCCGGTGGGGAGGGTTTCGCTTTTCTCGAGCCGTTCGTCCCAGGGCGCCCGACGTGCGCGGCATGGAGGATAGCGGCGCCGTGCGCCTGGCAGATTTCGATTGCGGTTCGGAAGGTCGGGCATGTGGGGACGATTCGGGGTTCCGCCCGCACGCAATCGCCCGGCAGCTCCACGGGGAGTCAATGCAAGGGGGACAACCTTCCATCCAGCACTTCGCGGACTTTCCTTGCGAGCCCATCGGTGCTGAATGGTTTGGGCAGGTAGTTAAGCGCACCATCCTGGATGCCATGCTCTGCGACCAGGTCCGCGGGGTAGCCGGACACGAACAGCACCGGCATGTCGTAGCCGGTCTCACGGAAATAGTCCGCGACCGCGGGGCCGTTCATCTCGGGCATGACCACGTCTGTGATCAGCAACGTGATGCGCTCGGAATGGCGACGCGCAATCAGCATCGCTTCGCCGCCGTTCGCCGCAGTCAGAACGTCATACCCTTTTCTCC
>DATHVW010000148.1:0-13849 GCA_035461085.1 Longimicrobiales bacterium
CAATCAACTGGCACTGGCTGCGTAAGTAACCCTTACGCGCCCGTTTCCTGAGAGGCCGGGCCTCGAGGCGTTTCAGGGAGCGTCGCTCAAATCGGGCTGGTCCATGGGAGCTGCTCTGCGGAGCATGGACGAGACAGTAGCAGAGCTGGTTCGTGAGGGGCTGTCTACCGGCCGATGATCGAACGAGAAATACAGAACGGTAGAATACGCACGTAGACGTTTCGAGGGATCTATTCGCGGACGCGGGTTCGACTCCCGCCGGCTCCACTCAAGGGCGCCTGATCAGTTGATCGGGCGCTCTTGCTTTATCGCGCCGTGAAAGGTCGAACCCGCGTCCGTGTCCTCGCTACGCGAGGTCCACACGCGGGCTGGCCTTCGGCCACCTCGCTTCGCTCGGTTCGACTCCCGCCGGCTGCATGGAAGCGCCCGGTTCTCAACAGAGAGCCGGGCGCTTCGGCATCGGGGCGCCCGACTCGTCTCGGCCGCGCGCCGTCGCCGCTGCGCGGGACACAGCGGCGGAGCTTCTGCTCCCATGCACGGCGCCGAGCACTTGACGCTCTAGTGGTAACGCCTGATATTGCAGGCAACCACTAGACAGTCTGAGGAACGCCATTCGGGACGCCCGCATGACACAGAACGCCTCGTTCCTGAACGGCACGCTCGAGTTGATCGTGCTGCAGATGCTCGAAGCCGAGCCTACGAACGGTTACGACCTGACGCTGCGCATCCAGGCCACGTCGCAGGACGTGCTGAACGTGAACGCGGGGTCGCTGTACCCTGCGCTGTACCGGCTGGAGCAACGCGGCCTGCTGAAGGCGAAGTGGACCAGGTCGGATACCGGGCGGCGCACGAAGGTCTACTCGGTGACCGCGGCGGGCCGGAAGCAGCTCACGACGCAGCGGGAGAGCTGGGAGCAGTTCGCTGGCGCGCTCGATGCGATCCTGCGGGTTACGTGATGCTCGGGCGTGCATGGATGTGGCTGCGGGCGATCGTGCTGCAGCGGAGGCTGCATCGCGAGATGCGGGAGGAGATGTCCGCTCACATGGCACAGTCGACATCACGTCTGGTCGGACGAGGCATGTCGGCTGAGCAGGCGCGACGGCACGCGGAGCGCGAGTTCGGGAACGTGCCGCACCTGCAGGACCAGGCGGCGGACGCCCGCGGCACGGCCTGGCTGGATGCGCTGACGACGGACATTCGGTTCGCGCTGCGACAGTTCGGGCGCAGGCCGGTCACGTCACTGGTCATGTTCGTGGTGCTGGCAGTCGGCATGAGCCTGAGCACGTTGCTGTTCTCGTACGTGCACTCGTACGCAGTGCAGCCGCCGCTCGGCGTGCCGCTGCAGGAGGACGTCGTGCGGATCCGCGGTGACATGAGCGCGGGCGCTGACGGTCGCGGGGCGCGCACGTTCCCCGAGGACGAGCTCAACGCGTACCGCGGGCTGACGACGGTGTTCGACGACGTCGCAGGCTGGACGTTCGCGACGGTGGTCGCGGATGTCGGCAGTGCAGGGGACCGTCGTGGCGACGTCGCTCGTGCGACGTTCGTGACCGATGCCTACTTCGACGTGCTCGGCGTGCGCCCTGCCCTCGGGCCGGGGCTGCGGACCGGCATGGAGGACGACCCGGCGCTTGCAGCCGTCGCCGTGATCAGCCACAACGCATGGATGCACCTGTTCGGCGGCCGGTCTGATGCGATCGGCTCGACCATCGCCGTAAACGGAGTGCCTGTCCGGATCGCCGGCGTTGCGCCCGAGCGGTTCATCGGTATTGGCGGCTACGAGCGGATCATTCTGTGGCTGCCCGAGGCCGCGCGTCGGCTGGTCCTGCAGGATCTGTCCGGCGAGTTTCGCGCGATCGCACGGCTGCGGCCCGGGGTTACGATGGACGAGGCGACGAACGCGGTGCGCACCGTCGCGGCGCGCTCGACCGCGGAGATGGCGGAACGGACCGGCGCATCGGCCGAGCAGATGCGCAGGCTCGACCCATCCGCTGATGTCGTGCGGCTGCTGTCCGCGAACGGCGACCCGATGTTCGACCGCGATGTGAAGCTGATGATCCTCGCGGTCGGACTGCTCGCTTCACTCGTGCTCGCGGTCACGTGCACGAACGTGAGCGCGCTGCTGACGGGACTGGCGGCAGCGCGGCGGCAGGAGATCGCCGTACGCCTCTCACTCGGCGCTGCACGCTCGCGCATCATCCGACAGCTGCTGACGGAGAGCGCGCTGCTGGCGGTTGTTTCCGCGGCGGCAGCCCTCGGCATCGTCTGGCTGGTCTTGCGCGCCGTGACGCAGTACCTGCCTTTCCTGCCGATGGAGGTGGGGGTCACAGTGCCGGCGACGACGTTCACGTTCGGCATCGCGCTGACCGTCGGCATCCTGTTCGGGCTGTCGCCGGCACTGCACGCGACCCGACTGGCGATCGCGGTCGCCATGCGTGACTCGACGGGTGCCGTCGCCGCATCACGGGCGCGGCTGCAGCGTGGACTGGTCGTCGCGCAGATCGCGTTCACCCAGCCGCTCGTCGTCATGCTCGCGGCCGTTCTGATCTTCCTCTTCAACAGCGGCTACCAGAACCGGACGGAGCACGGCGACCGGCTGATCCGGCTCGGGCTGCAGCCCGCGACGCAGAGTATGACGACCAGCCGCGCGACGTCGTCTGCCGATGCGGCCGAAGCCGAGCGGCGGCTGCGCGCCGACATGCTGCGTGTCATGGACCGTATCGAGTCGACGCCGGGCGTCGAGGGCGTCGTCGCGGAATGGAGGGCGTCGCCGTCGCTGGGCTCATATGCGGCTGCGCCGGAGGACCGCGTCGCCGGTGCCGTACATGACGCCGTGCGGCTGGCCGCCGAGCGCGTCGATGAGGGATACTTCCACCTCCGGGGCATCCCGCTGGTACGGGGACGTGATCTCACGCGGGATGATTTCCGCGCCGACGATGCGGCGCCAGGTGACGTCGCCATCATCCTCGGCGCCGACCTGGCGCGCGAGCTGTGGGCTGGCGCCGACCCGATCGGACGGCGCCTGCAGACCACCGCCGACACCGCCGCCGGGCCGCGATCGCTGGTCGTCGTCGGCGTCGCCGAGGACCCGCTCGCCGGATCGCGCGATGCCGGCGACGAGTATCGCGTCTGGATGGCCGCCGACACCACGCGCGCGCCGCGCGACATACTGATCCGTACTGCGTCACTCGCGCAGCCGCTGCTGCCTGTGCTGCGCAATGTCGTGCAGGAGGAAGTGCCGACGATGGTGCCGTCCATGCGCGTCATCGCGGTCATGGAGGAGCTGAACCTGAGACGCTACCGCATCATCAGTGGTTCATTCCTCGGTGCCGGCCTGGCCGCGCTGCTGCTGTCCGCGATCGGACTCTACGCCGTCATCGCGTTTTCCGTTGGCGAGCGCACCCGCGAGATCGCCGTGCGCCTGGCCGTCGGCGCGCGCGCCCGGCAGATCGTGCACCGGTTCGTCGGCGAGGGGCTGAGGCTGAGCGTGATCGGCGTCTTGCTCGGCATGCCCGTCAGCCTGGTCGGGCTGCACGCGCTGCTGGCCGTTGCCGGCGACGATTTCCCGCCCGTCGCCCTGTCGCAGGTCGCCACGATCGCGGGAGTGGGCGTCCTCGTCGTAGCAACCGCAGCGGTGTGGCTCCCGTCGCGCCGCGCGGCCGGTGTGGATCCGGCGGTCACGCTGCGCCGGGATTAGCCAGGCCCCCCGGTCGAACCGCGTCCGTGCCGCATGCGCACGGCGGATTCAGCCCGGCCCCGCTCGTATCAGTTGCCTTCCATCGGCAGGCCCGCGGTGCGCCACGCGATGAAGCCGCCCGACAGGTTGCGCACGCCTGTGTATCCGAGTCGCACGAGCTCCGCGGCCGCCTCGCGGCTCATGGGCTGACATCGCCTGAGGCTAATTCGCTCATCCCGACCGGGACCGACCCGAAACCACTGGCAGCGCCGCTCGTCCCATTCCTCTTGGTAATCTATTGAAGGGCAGCCATTGTTCCGGTCGATAACCTACTGGAACGCGGGGGCGATCATGCCACTGAAGGGGGACCTCGTCACGGGCACGCTGGATCTGCTCGTGCTGAAGGCGCTGCAACTCGGGGAAGCGCACGGCTGGGGCATCATGGAGCGGATCCGGACGACGTCCGGCGACGAGCTCCAGGTGAACCAGGGATCGCTGTACCCGTCACTGTACCGGCTCAAGCGACAGGGGCTGATCGTGAACCACTGGGGCGTGTCGGATAACAACCGGCGCGCGCGGTACTACACGCTGACCGCGAAGGGACGGGAGCGGCTTGGGGCGGAGCGGCAGGAGTGGCACCGGCTGTCCGAAGCGGTGAACCGCGTGCTCGCCACGAGGAGCGTGTAGCGATGTCTCTCCTGAGCCGCTTCCGCGAGATCCTCGACGCACGCCGCGAGCACGACGCCGTCGCCGAGGAGATGCAGTTCCACATCGAGCGGGAAATTCAGCACAACGTCGATGCCGGCATGTCGGCAGCGGACGCGCGCCGCAAGGCGATGCGGGACTTCGGCGGGGTCGAGCGCTTCCGCGAGAGCGCGCGCGACGAGCGCACCGGCACGCGCCTGGCCGACTTCCGCGCCTCGTGGCTGGACTGGAAGCTGGGCGGGCGCATGCTGCTCAAGTATCCCGGCCTGTCGATCATCGGTGGAATGACGCTCGCGGCGGCGATGGCGCTCGGTGCCGGGTTTTTCGAGTTCTCGTGGGAGATGCGCGATCCGAGGCTGCCGCTCGAGGACGGTGAGCGGATCGTGCGGCTCGAGAACTACGACGCGGATTCGAGCAGGATCGAGCGGCGCTCCATGCATGACTTCCTGGTATGGCGCGACCAGCTCGAGTCGATCGAGCAGCTCGGCGCGTACCGCGCGATCGAGCGGAACCTGATCACCGCGGACGGGCGCTCCGAGCCGGTCGAGGTGGCGGAGATCAGCCCGGTGGCATTCCCGCTCACGCGCGTGCCGCCACTGCTGGGGCGGCCGCTGGTGGAAGCGGACGCGGCGCCCGGCGCGGAGAACGTGGTCGTGATCGGCTACGAGCTGTGGCGCAGTCGCTTCAACGCGGATTCCGCGGTTCTCGGTCGCACCGTTCAGCTCAGCCGCGTGCCCGTGACCGTGGTGGGCGTGATGCCGGAGCAGTTTCTATTTCCAGTCAACCATCAGATGTGGACGCCGCTGCGGTTGACCGAGGCGCTGCCGCGCACCGGTCCGCCGATTCGCATGTTCGCGCGCCTTCGTGATGGCGTGTCGCTCGAGGCGGCGCAGGCGGAGCTGGCGTCGGTGGGGGCGCGCATGGCGAGTGCGAATCCTGCGACGCACCAGCACCTGCGGCCGCGTGTGCTCGGGTACGCAGCGCCCACAGAGTCGCTCGGCCCGTTCCTCGCCGCCAACCTGTCCGCCTGGGTGCTGCTCCTCATCGCGGGCACGAACGTCGCCACGCTGATGTTCGCGCGCACGGCGCTGCGCGAGTCGGAGATCGTGGTCCGCAATGCGCTCGGGGCGTCGCGCCTGCGAGTCATGGGGCAGCTGTTCGTCGAGTCGCTCGTGCTGAGTCTCGTCTCCGCGGCCGCGGGGATCGCGCTCGCGACAGCCTTCCTCAACTACGCGCGGGCAAACTTTGCGTCGGACGTGGACTGGCCGTTCTGGCAGGATATGAACCTCGGCCTGCCGGCCGTGCTCTACACGGGGCTGATCGCGGTCGGGACTGCCGCGGTGGTCGGGCTGCTGCCGGCGATCCGCGCTACAGGGCCGCGTGTGCAGACGGCACTGCGCAGCATCGGTGGCGGCGGCACGCAGATGCAGATCGGACGGGTGTGGTCCGGGCTGATCATCTTCCAGGTCGCGCTGTCGGTGCTCGGACTGCCGATCGCGATCGCATTGGCGGGTGAGCAACTGGTGCAGCTGCGCATGCGCGCCGCGTTCGATGGCGCTCCCTACCTCACGTTCCGCCCCGAGCTCGATGCCGACGAAGTGCCGGGCGACGATCCCGACCTGCCGGCGCGCATGATGACGCTCGTCAGCGAGCTCGAGCGCCGGCTCGAAGCGGATCCGGAAGTGGTCGCAGTGACGTTTGCCGACGCGCTGCCGGCCATGGACTATTCGCTCCCTCAGGTGGAGGTGCAGCGCGGCACGGAGACGCCCGTCATCGTAGATACGAATGTCGAGAATGACGAGGTCCGCATCTCCGCGGTCGATCCGGGCTTCTTCGAGGCGTTCCGGTTACCGGTCACGGCGGGCCGCTCGTTCCACAGCGGCGATGTGGGCTCCGCAAACGCCGTGGTCATCATCAACGAGTCCCTCGCGCAGAACATCGGCGGCAATCCGGTGGGGGTGCGCCTGCGCACGGTCGGGGAAAACCAGGACCAGGAGCCTGGAGCATGGCTCGAGGTCGTCGGCGTGGTGCGCGATCTCGGGCTCGATCCGACCGCGCTCGGCGAATCGGACTTCATCTTCACACCTGCGTCCGTGGCGACACTGCCGACGCCGCCGCATGTGGTCGTGCGCCTGCGAAGCGACGCGCGCGCGTTCGAGCGGAAGCTGCGCCAGACGGCGGCCCAGGTCGCGCCGGACCTCCGTCTCTATGACGTCATGACGCTCGACGAAGCGATCTGGCAAGACAACTTCGACGGCGTCCTGATGGCGGCGAGCATCGTGGTCCCCGTGCTGCTCGTGCTCCTGCTCTCCGCGGCCGCGCTGTTCGCACTCATGTCTGTGGCGGTGGCGCGCCGAACGCGCGAGATCGGCATCCGGCTCGCGGTCGGTGCGAGCCCGCGCGCGCTGCTGGCCGCGCTCTTCAAACGGGCGGCGCTGCAGATCGGTGCGGGCATTGTCGTCGGCAATCTGCTGGTCGTCGCACTGATGTCCGTGATCGTCGAGGAGGCCAGTGTGGTGCCGACGGCGCTGCCGATGCTCGCCGCGTCGCTCATCATGGTGACGGTCGGCATCGCGGCGTGCCTCGTTCCCGCACGGCGTGCGTTGAGGGTGCAGCCGACGGAGGCGCTGAGCGGCGCGAGCTGAAGGCACAACTCCCGGTTGCGACGGTGGCGGCATCCGCTGCCCGGGGATCCTGCGCCGCCCGGGATCCTGCCGGGCGAGGCGGTATGCTCACGCCGCAGCAGGCGATCCGAACCACGTCGTGAGCGCCTCGAGGAGCCCCTCCCGGGTCCGTTCTCCGACCCAGGCCACGTATCCATCAGGACGGATCAACACGGCGGCAGGAGCCGTGACCGTGCCGATGGCTGGCAGCTCCCACGCACCATCGTACATCGCATCGATCAGCTGAACACGATCCGTCCACGGCGCGATGTCGATGCTGCCGGGCTCGCCGAGGTTGAGCAGCGCCGGTCGCGCATTGTGCAGGAGCGTGAAGGTCCGCAGCGGCCCGTCGGCGGTGACCAGGTCGAGATCGGGCATGCGACGTCCGATCAGCGGGTGTTGTCCGTCGCCGGGATCGTAGCAGATGTCCAGACCGGACATCATCGCCCCGAATCGTTGGCGCGGCTCCTCCATGCTCAGCAGTTCCGCGACGCTGTCGCGCAATGCCGCGATGCGATCGTCGGCGCGCATGAGCGCGACCTGCGCCATCGTCGTGCGCAGCACGCGCGCGGCGACCGGGTGCCGCTCGGCATGGTAGGTGTCGAGGAGGGCTTCTGGTGACGTCCCGTTGACCACCTGCGCCAGCTTCCATCCCAGGTTCACGGCATCCTGCACGCCCATGTTGAGGCCCTGCCCGCCGACCGGCGAATGCACGTGCGCCGCGTCGCCGGCCAGCAGCACACGTCGATCCCGATATGCCGCGGCCTGTCGCGTCGCGTCCGTGAACCTGGAGATCCATGTGGGGCTGTGCACCCCGTAGTCGGTCCCGTAGACGGCGATGAGTCTCTCGCGGAGATCGTCGAGGGTGGGCTCGGCCGTCGCTCCGACATGTTCCTCGGTCAGCATCACGCCCACCGTCCCTCCCGGCTTGTAGATCACCTCGCCGTCGCGGATCTCGTACTCGACCTTGCCCAGGGCATGGGTACCGCTGGCGTCGCGGCGGATGCCCAGCTCCGGCTCCTCGGCCATCTCGACCTGGGCGATCAGGCTGCTCGTTGTCGGGTCCCACCCGGAGAAGTCGATGCCGGCCGCCTTGCGGATCAGGCTGCGCCCGCCGTCGCACCCGACAAGGTACTGCGCGCGCAGCGACCGGCCGTCGGACAGCACGACGTCTACGCCGGCAGTGTCCTGCGTGAAGCCGTTCACTTCGATGCCGTAATGAATCGGCACGCCCAACTCTTCGACCCAGCCGGCCAGGAGGCGCTCGATATGGTTCTGCCAGAGACCGAGCCCGTACGGGTGCCGCGTCGGAAAGTCGCTGATGTCCAGGCGAACGGTGCCGAACCCCGCGACCTGGGCGACCTGCCCCTCCGCGAGGAACCGATCGGCGATGCCGCGCTGATCCAGCACCTCGATCGTCCGTGCGTGAAGACCGCCCGCGCGCGACCCCGGGAGGTGCCGGGTGGGGCGCCGCTCGATTATGACGACATCGATGCCCGCCAGCGCCAGCTCGCCCGCCAGCATCAACCCGGTGGGACCACCTCCGGCTATCACCACTGCATTTCCGGTCATCGTTCCTCTCCGTCGGCATCATTCAGGTTCGAAATCGGTCGCCGACGATGGCACAAACCCGGGGTCTTTCGGCAAGCCCCCGGGGGTGCTATATCTTGTGTGTGGCAAGAAGGGCACGGCGGTGTGAGCGATTTCGCTGACGCCGTTTTTTTTCGCCCGGGTAGTGCGCTGCGCGGGAAAAACGTGCACGCTGACGCCGTGCTCTACATGAGGAGCACGGACGGTGACCCGTCGGTGCTGCGGTGAGCGCTCGCGCACGAGCGGCTCAATGGGATTGGGCCGGAAAGCGAGGACAGATGAAGCCGCTCGTAGTGGTTGGAGCCCTGTTGATCGTACTCGGCGGCATCATCGTCGCTCTCCGGGGCGTCTCCTATGTGCGCGACCGCCAGGAAGTCAGTCTTGGACCCATCGAATTCTCTGCCGAGGAGCGGGGCTTCATCTCGCCGCTGGTCGGCGTCATCATCCTGGCGGCCGGCGTCGGCCTGGTGCTGATAGGACGACGCAGACCAGCCTGACGATTGCGGCCGGCACCCCCCGGATCACACCTGACGGTGCGTGCTGGACATGGCGGGCCCCAGTCGCGACCCCGGCCGGTTCCATGCTCCGTCAGGGTTTCTGCACTCGAAAATTGAGGTTTCCGGTGACATTGGTGAGCACGAGCTGGATCGTCCACGTGCCGGACGTCCCGGTAGTGCTCGTGAACGAGCCGGTGGACGTCAGATCATCCGTGTAGACCACGTTCCCGCCGGCGTCACGGATCCTCAGCGTCGCCGCGCCTCCGGTGACGCTGCCCGACTGGTCCACGTTCGCGGTCGTGCCACTGTTCTGCCAGTTGTACGTGACGGTCTGGGAAACGTGCGAAACGGCCGTCGCCTGGAACTGGAAGTTGTCCGCCAGGTTCGCCACCTCAGGCTCGAACAGCGGGTTCGTTACACTGTCACTGCCACATGCCGCAAGCGCCAGCATCAGGCTCACGAGCGTCGCACGACCTGCAATCCTTGTCGCTCCCATAGCGTAACCGTCTCCTTTCGGGATAAATGCGGCTTCCGGATCAAACAGGGCAAGGGGGACGCCGGGACCGCGGTTGCGGAACCAAGTCACTGCAGCACAACGTGTTGGATACGAGCCATCCGCTCGCGTCGACCCGGAACGGGCCGGAAAAACGCGAATTGTATAGCGGAATGCGACGCGGCGTAGACGAGTTTCATTGCCAGGCCCCGCACACCATCCCATGCCCCCGCTCGTAGACGGGAGAGCCCGCCCGCTCCGGGTGACGGCCGTGTCGTACGCGCCGCGGCGGAGCGCCCTTGTCGGGCGGGCAGCGCGCGGCTAGGATCGCGCATCACCTTACATCGCCCCGGAGGCTTTCATGACCCGAGGTCTCGCTGCTGCCGCGCTGCTATGCATCGTGGTGGCCGTCGCACCTGCGACCGCGCAGCAGGTGCCCACGCCTGCGTCGCACTTCGGTTTCGAGCCCGGCACGGACCGCCGGCTCGCCGACTGGGACCAGCTCCTCGCCTACTACGAGAAGCTCGCGCTCTCGAGTCCCCGCGTTACGCTCGACACGCTGGGCACCACGACAATGGGCCGTCCATTCGTGATGCTGACCGTGACGAGCCCTGAGAACCATGCGCGTCTCGGCGAGTTGCTCGCGATGCAGCAGAAACTGGCGGATCCGCGCACGATCGCCGACGACGCCGAGCTCCAGCGACTCCTGGCGGGTGCGCGCACGATCGCGCTGATCACGCATGCCATCCATTCGACCGAGGTCGGCAGCGCGCAGACCGCAGCGCGGCTGCTGCATCGGCTGGCATCATCGAACGATGCGGAGATCCTGGAGATCCTCGACAACGTGATCCTGCTCGACATACCGTCGCTCAATCCCGACGGGACGGACTGGGTGAGCGAGTTCTACATGCAGAACGTCGGCACGCAGTTCGAGGGCAGGGCACCGCCGTGGCTGTACCAGTTCTACGTGGGGCACGACAACAACCGCGACTGGTATGCATTCACACAGAAGGAGACGCAGCTCACGATCGAGCATGCGCACAACGTGTGGCGGCCGCACATCGTGCATGATATTCACCAGATGGGTGGTAACGGCGCGCGGATCTTCTTCCCGCCCTACATCGATCCCGTGGAACGGAACGTCGATCCCGCGATCATCTCCGGATTGAATCAGCTGGGCTCGTTCATGGCGGCGCGGCTGACGGCGGAAGGCAAGCCGGGTGCGGTGATCAACGCGATCTATGATGCGTTCACACCGGCGCGTGCGTACCAGCATTACCACGGTGGTGTTCGCATCCTGAGCGAGACGGCATCTGCGGAGATCGCGACGCCGGTGACGATCCCGGCCGAGCGAGTGCGCGGCGGCCGCGCCTACGATGCCGCAACCGCGAGCTGGAACTATCCGCTGCCGTGGAGGGGTGGTGCGTGGGGTCTGGGCGACATCGTCGATTACATGGAGAGCGGCGCGCTCGCGCTGCTCGTGAACGCCGCACGCAACAGGCCGTTCTGGGTCGAGAACTTCTACCACATCAATCGCCGCGCTGTGGAGGGCTGGGAGAGCTGGCCCGATGCATGGGTGATCCCGGCGGATCAGGCGAATGCAGTCGGCCTCTCGCACGTGCTCCGCATTCTGACGATGGCCGACGTGGAGGTGCATCGTGCCACTGCGCCGTTCGCGGCCGCGGGACAGCAGTTCGCGGCAGGTGCGTACGTCATCCCGATGCGGCAGCCATACGCATCCTTCGCGCAGACCATGTTGGAAGTGCAGGAGTATCCTGACCTGCGCGAATATCCGGGTGGTCCGCCGCGCCGGCCGTACGATGTCACGGCGCACACGCTGCCGCTCCTGATGGATGTCGAAGCGCATGCGGTCGAGCAGTGGAGCGCTGCCGCGCCGCCGCTGTCCACACCGATTGCACAGGTCGAGTGGCAGTTCCGGCTGCCGCCCGCACTCGCCGGCGGCAATGCTCCGCGGATCGCGCTCTACAAGTCCGCGCAGGAGTCGATGGAAGCCGGCTGGACGCGCTGGGTGTTCGACATGCACGGCCTGCGCTACGACACGCTGAAGGATGCGCGTGCGCGGCAGGGCGATCTGCGTCGGGATTACGACGTGATCGTGCTCCAGTCGCAGGATGCCGAGTCCATTCGTGAGGGCCACGAGCCCGGCTCACTGCCGGAGCAGTACACCGGCGGACTGGGCGAAGCGGGTGTCGCCGCGTTGCGTGAGTTCGTGCGTGCCGGCGGGCGTCTGGTGGCGATCGAGGAAGCGACGGAGTTCGCGGCGGAACTGTTCGACCTGCCGGTGACGAGCAGCGTCGCAGACCTGGAGCCGCAGGATTTCTACGTGCCGGGGTCGATACTCCGACTCGACGTCGCCAGCGACGATCCGCTCGCGGGCGGTGTCGGGAATGAAGTGCACGCGTGGTACTGGGGCGATTCGCGCGCGTTCGATGTGGCAGGCAGCGGCGTGAGCATCGTTGCCCGCTACGCGGCGGAGGATCCGAAGGTATCCGGCTGGATCCTCGGACCGGAGCACATCGCGGGCAAGCCGGCGCTCGTCAGTGCTCCGGTGGGCGAGGGATCCGTCGTCCTGTTCGGCTTCCAGCCGAACTATCGCGGCCAGACGATCGCAACCTGGCCGCTGCTGTGGGCGGCACTCACGCCCTGAACTGCGCCGGCGAGGCCGTGCGCGTTGGTTCGAGCGTGGGGGCGCTGACGCGGTGAGCGCTCGTGCGCCGCAGTGTGCTCGTCAGCTCGACCAAGCGGCGCGGATGCCGTTGAGCATCCGCGTCCGCCACCGTGATCGTCAGCGCGACCAGGGCGGGACCATTCCGTTCATGCGCGCGTACGCAATGGACTGGCCGAGGTGCTCGTTCATGTGTGCTACCAGCTGCACGAGCACGGCGTAGCGCTGCACGTCGCGGCCATAGAGCTGCGTCATCTGTGCGAGATCCGCGCTCGACATGGAGGATACCGCATCGCGCACGTACGTCTGTGACTGTTCGAGCGCACGCACCACCTGCTCCTTAGCGCGCACTGACTCCATGCTGCCGAGGTCCACGCCTGCCGGCGCGGCGACGCCCATGTTCTGGCTCGGATACCCGTAGTTGTAATGTGCCACGTGCATGAACACGTGACCCACCTCCATCACACCCTCGCCCGGCGACCACGTGAACTTGTCCGCCGGCATCGCCTCCGCCAGTGCGATGAACTTGCGCATCGACATGTCGAAATGCATGAGCAGCTCCGTGCGCATCGCGTCGTCCGCTCCGGCCGCGTGCGCCGCATGGCCGGCCTGGGCGCGGACGGAAGCCGGGAGTGCGAGGAGCATGGCCACCGCTGCAGCGGTGCAGATGAAACGCGCGAGTATTCTGGTCATGTCGGTTTCCCTGGATGAGCGGGCATGATCGCACTGCCGGCGATCGACCGTGCGGTTTCGGGATTATAGAGCACGCATAGAACGGGACGACAGCACCTCAATGATGAACGCGCAATCGTGCGGATCACGACCCGCCCCTGCGGGTCCAGATCACGATGACGCCGCAGCCGGCGTTCGGACCGCTGAACTCCGGTGAGATCTCGGCCGGAGATCTGTAGACTTCAAGCGCCCATACGTCCGCAGCGGCGACGAGATCATCCAGAGCTGTCGGCTCGGCGCCCGCCGAACTCAGGCCCCCCGTGGAAACGAGGTGTCGGTCCACGTAGATCATGGGCCAGCACACACCCGACGAGCTAGTGATCCGGAAGTAGACCGCGCGCCCGCCGGCGCCCGTGGTAGGCTCTGCAACGTTGACGCCCGGCATTCCGAACAGCAGATCGCTCGACCTGCGCGGCCGTCGCGCCTCGAACACTTCGGGAGTGATGAATCTGCCGAGTCCTCCCTCCATTCGCCTGTAGAACCCCTCGACCTCCAGGTGGAAGGCACGCGGCTCGGCGGTGACCACGAGCGGCTCGAGCGCCAGCGCTTCCGGCGCCATCCGCACCTCGAGAATCGTCAGCTGTCCCAGCGACACGTCGACGGGCTCGCCGTCCAGACTGCCATAGCCCAGTGAGCTGACGGAAACGAGATAGCGGCCGGGTGTCGGCGTCGGCAGGCGGAAGCGACCACCATCGCCCGACACTCCTGTTGCTACCACCTCGCCCGAGAGGCTCCGGATCGTTATCTCGGCGTCGCGGACGACAGCACCCGATTCCCGTTCCAGCAGCACGCCCTGAATGCCCTGTG
>DATHVW010000149.1:0-5913 GCA_035461085.1 Longimicrobiales bacterium
CGTTCGGCAGGCGATAGAACGTGTTGTTCAGTTCCACCGTATCGAACCGCTCCGCGTAATACGGCAGCATGTCCGCTTCCTTCATCTTCTCCGGGTAGAAGCTGCCCTTCCACTCCTTGTAGCTGAACCCGCTCGTCCCCGCGTGCAGCTCCATGTCATGCCTCTCCCGGTGCCGGCAGCTGCCGCGCGATGTGCGCCGCAGCCGCGGCATCCTCGATCGCCAGTCCTACCGACTTGAACAATGTGATGTCATCCTCGGTCAGCCGACCGGTTGCGTTGCCGTTCAGCACGGCGCCGATCGGTGCCCAGCTCCGTACATCGGTCACGTCCTCACCCAGCGGCACGAGCAGGTCGCCTGGCTCCATGAGCGCGGCATCGATGCTGTCCACGAACACGCGCGACCTGGCGACCACGGAGCTGTCCACCTCGCGCGCGTCCGGAGTGCTGGCACCGACCGCATTGATGTGCATGCCGGGCTTCAGCCAGGCCCCCTCCAGCACCGGCTCGCGCGCGCTTGTCGTGGTGCAGATGATGTCCGCGCCCGCGACCGCGTCGGCCGCAACGTCGCAGATTACCACATTGAACGCCGCGGCGTCACCTGCCGCGCCCGCTGTCTCCGCGATCAGGCCGGCGAGCCGTCGCGCCCGTTCCGGCCTGCGCCCCCAGATACGGACCTCGCGGATCGGACGTACGAGCGTGATGGCCGCGATGTGGCTGCGTGCCTGCACGCCGGTGCCGAGGACCGCGAGCACCCGGGCGTCATCTCGTGCCAGTGCCCGCGTTGCCACGGCGCTGACGGCCGCAGTGCGGATGGCCGTGAGACGTGCGGCATCGATCAGCAGCACCGGAGTGCCGGTATCCGGGTCGAATGCGACCACGATCCCCTGGTGCGATGGCAGGCCGCGCGCGTCATTGCCATGGAATACACTGATCATCTTCACGGCGAGCGATCGTGGCTCAGCAAGGAAGGCCGGCATGGTATAAAGCGTCCCCGCATCGTCCGGCAGCTGGATGACGCTGCGCATCGGCTGAACGGCCTCGCCACGGTCGAACGTGCGCAGTGCATTCTCCATCACCTCGATGCAGTCGGCGTACGACAGGGCGGCGCTGACGCCATCCGCATCGATCAGGGGTACTTGAACCGCCATGCCCGCTCCTCGATATTGGGAGTTCAACAGATGACGCACGCGCGTAATGGAGGCACGATGCACCGGTACCCCGAAATGATGATTGCTCCGATGCGCCGCGAGATCGCGGAGCTCGGCGCAGTTGACCTGAAGACGCCCGAAGCCGTGGAGGCGTTCATCGCTCAGTCGAAGGACGGCACTGCGATGATCGTCGTCAATTCCGTCTGCGGCTGCTCCGCCGGCACCATGCGCCCCGGACTGGCGCTGGCCCTCGAACAGGGCCCGAAGCCGGACGCCATCGGCCAGGTGTTCGCCGGCGCCGATCTCGAGGCCACCGAGCGTGCGCGCGAGCTGTTCGCGCCCTACCCGCCGTCATCGCCGGCGATCGCGCTGTTCAAGAATGGCGAGCTGGTGTTCATGCTCGAACGCCATCAGATCCAGGGTCGGTCTCCCGAGGCGATCGCCAGCTCTCTGAGCGGCGCCGTCGCGTCACACTCCGAAGCCGCGTGAGCGAAGCGGCCGGCGCCACGCGTCCGGACGCGGAGGCATCGCGCGCGGCGGCGGCCGGCCAGCTGCCGGCGGACGCACGGTTCGCTCAGCAGCTCCAGTTCATCATTGCCGTAGACAAGCTCAAGAACGTGCTCCGCGTGAGCCGCATCACGGACGGCTCGCGGCAGGAGAACAGCGCGGAGCACTCGTGGCATGTCGCGCTCATGGCCATGCTGCTGCACGAGCACACGCCCGCCGATGTCGATGCGCTGCACGTCATCCGCCTCCTGCTCATTCATGACATCGTCGAGATCGACGCGGGCGACACGTACTGCTACGACAACGACGGCTACGTGGACAAGGAAGAACGCGAGCGGCAGGCCGCGATCCGCCTCTTCGGGATGCTGCCCGACGACCAGTCCTCCGAGTTCCTCGCGCTGTGGGAGGAGTTCGAGGCCATGCGCACGCCTGCGGCGGCGCTCGCGAATGCGGTGGACCGGCTCCAGCCGTTCATTCTCGGCCGCCACCGCGACGATGGCGACTGGCGGTTCCGCGCCCGCACGCGCGAGCAGATCCTCCAGCGCATGGACCCCATCCGCGAGGCCGTGCCGACGATATGGCCCTACGTGGTGTCGGTCGTCGAAGACGCATTCACCAGCGGCCGCTTCGGCGCGCCCTATCCGTGGGAAGAGGAGGGCGGCGCCGGCTGAGACGCCAGCACTCTGTCCACAGCGAACATCGCCACATCGAACGCCGCATCCCCTTCCAGCGCCAAGTCCGCAGTAACCTCCGCAAGTGCCGTCGCGAACTTGAAGCCGTGGCCCGAGCACGCGCTCACGAGCAGCACGTTCCCGTGCGACGGATGCCGGTCCACCACGAAATGACGGTCGGGCGTATTCGTGTAGAGACAGACGCCGCCATCGAGCACGCGGTGACCCGCGCCCGGCATCCAGTCCTGCAGCAGTGCGCGCACGCGTTCCTCCTCCGCACTGCCGACCGTGCGATCGACCGTGTCGGCCGTCACGGTGGCGCCATCATGGTGCAGCGCAGCCTTGAGGCCGTGCCCGACGTCGGGCAGGGTGTACAACATCCTGCCGTCGGCGAGCGCCAGCATCGTCACCGGACACTCCGCGGCGCTGAAGCCGTGCACGCCCGGCGCGGCGCCGAACCAGTGCGCGGTCTGCCTCTCGATCGTGAGCTGCAGCTGCACCGGCGCATCGCCCTGTTCCGACGCCAGCAGCGGATTCAGCCACGAGCCTACCGCGAACACGGCATGCCCCGCGTGCACGCTGCCTGACGTCGTCTCGAGCGTGACGCCAGCACCATTCGCGCGCCAGCCGGTGACACGCGTGCCGGTCCTGATCTCCGCGCCGTATGCCACTGCCTGCTCGAGGAGTGTGCGAATGCACGCATCGAGCAGGAGCACGCCGGCGTTCGGCTCGTACACACCGACCACGTCATCGTCCGGCTGCAGGACCTGGAACCGGCGCCGGATGCCGTCGGCACCGAGCACCTCGTGGGGGAGGCCGTGCCGTTCCGCGCTGGCCAGGCATCCCCGGACGAGCTCGCAGTCAGCCCGGCCGGCCATCAGACCGCCGGTCTGGCGGTACAAAACCGTCCCGGTCAGCTCCTCGATCTCAGCCCACAGCTCGCCCGCCCGCTGGACGAGCGGAACGTAAAGCGGGTCTTCGTAGTATGCCTGCCGGGTGATGCGCGTGCGGCCGGTCGTGGAGCCGTACTCGTGCGGCGGGGTATGCATGTCGAGGCCCAGCACGGAGACACCGCGCCGCGCCAGCTCGTGCACGAGCGCGGCGCCATGCGCACCAAGGCCTGCGACCACGACATCGGGTGCTCTCATCATGCCGTCAGGTTAGCTTCCGGACGGCTCGAGAGCCAGTGAATCACGACGACGTCCTTCAGGATAGCAGCACATGCGCAGCAGGACACTCACAGTCGCGCTCCTTCTCGCCGGCACCGGCGCGCTCCCGGCATTCGCGCAGGACCGCCTCGAGAGCGATACCGCCCTCGCCTCCATGGTCGCCGCGGAGCGCGCGTTCGCGCAGCACTCCGTGCGCGCCGGGACGCAGTCCGCATTCCTGTCGTTCATGGCGGAGAACGGCGTGCTGTACCGCCCGCGCGCAGTGAAGGCGCTGACGTGGCTCCGCGCGCGGCCCATGCCCGCCGATCTCGCGCTCGTGTGGGAGCCCGTGTTCGCCGACATGTCGCGTGCCGGCGATCTCGGTTACACGACGGGACCCTGGATCGGCTCCAGTCGCTCGCGTACCGATGTCGAGCCGACGTTCGGCGAGTACGTGACGATCTGGCGACGTCAGGCCAATGGCGGCTGGAAGGCGGAGCTCGACGCCGGCATCGCACACAGCCCCGATCCCGTCGGACCCACGCCGGTCCGCGCTCCCGGCCGGGCGGGCTGGCAGCGCGCCGGGAACCAGACGAAAGCGTCGCTCGCGAGCCTCATGGCCGCGGATTCCGCCCTGGCCGCTGACGCTTCGACCGCTGGCGCGGGCCCGGCATTCGGCAGGCGCGCCGCCCCGCACATGCAGCTCCTGCGGAACGGCCGGTTTCCGCTGAAGACCGACAGCGCGGTGGCCTACCTGCGCGCCGTGCCGGGCTACACGTGGAAGCCGGCAGCGGGTGCGGTTGCCAGCTCCGGCGATCTCGGCTACACGTACGGCCCGTATGTCGTGCTGACGAAGCTCGGCGGCCGGGAAGCGTCGGAGTCCGGCGACTACGTGCGGATCTGGCGCCGCGAGCGTGACGGTCAGTGGCGCGTGGTGCTCGACCTCACCAGCCCGGCTCAATAGCAGTACTCTGACTGCGGCGGCTGAGGCACCCTCAGCTGCCGTCGGCCTTCCCCGCGACCCATTCCCCCTCGCCCGGCACGGGGTCCTCGCCCGGGTTCATGAAGATGTCCCGCTCCAGGCCCTGCTGTCGCTCGTAGAGCGCGCGGTACAGCCCGCCGCGCCGCAGCAGCTCCGTATGCGTGCCGCGCTGCACGATGCGGCCATCATCGAGGACGAGGATCTGGTCGGCGCTCTGGATGGTCGAGAGCCGGTGCGCGATGACGAACGTCGTGCGCCCCTGGCGCAGCCGGCGCAGGCCGTCGCGGATCAACGCTTCACTCTCGCTGTCCAGGCTCGATGTCGCCTCGTCGAGGATGAGCAGGCGCGGGTCGGCAATGATCGCGCGTGCGATCGCCAGCCGCTGGCGCTGTCCGCCCGACAGCTTCACGCCGCGCTCCCCGACGATCGTGTCGAGGCCGTCCTCGAACCGGTCGATGAACTCGTCCGCATTCGCGACGTGCGCCGCAGCGCGGATCGCATCATCCGTGGCGTCCGGCCGCGCATACGCGATGTTGTCGCGTATGGTGCCGTCGAACAGGAAGTTGTCCTGCATCACCACACCGAGCTGCCGGCGATAGTCCGTGAGTCGCAGATTGCTCAGGTCACGACCGTCGATCAGGATCCGGCCCGCGTCCGGGTAGTGGAACGCCATGATCAGCGAGATCAGGGTGCTCTTGCCGGCACCGCTCGGGCCGACGAGGGCCGTCGTCGTGCCCGCGGGCGCGTCGAACGAGACCTCCCGAAGCACGGGCGCACCCTCCCTGTAGGCGAAGGACACGTTCTCGAACTCGACTGCGCCGAGCACCTCGCCCAGCGGCTCACGATTGGCGTCGTCGGCATCCTCCGGCTGCACGTCGCGCAGCTCGCGGATCCGGTCCATGCCCGCGAACGCATCGGTGATCTGCGTGCCGATGCTCGCGATGTTCACGAGCGGTGCGACCATCATGCCGACCAGGAACGTGAACGTGATCAGCTCGCCCGTCGTCATCTCACCCGCCAGCGCCGCGCGGCCGCCCCCAATGATGATGATGAGGCTGACACCGCCGACGATCACGATGGACAACGATGACACCAGCGACGTGCCGGTGATGGTGCTCGCAATGTTGCGGTACAGCCGCATCACGCCCGCGTTGAACACCTCCTCCTCCCGCTTCTCCGCCACGTACACCTTTACAAGGCGTACGCCGCCGAGCGTCTCACCGAGACGTCCCGTCACCTGCGCATTGATCTCGCCGCGCTCGCGGAAGATCGGCCGCAGGCGCTTGAACGCGATCGCCATCACCGCCGCGAACACGATCAGCAGCAGGATCGTGCCGACCGTGAGCTGCCAGTTGAAGTAGAGGAGCGCTCCGAGCGCGATCGCTGCGGTGAAAACGCCGCCCACGAGCTGGATGATGCCCGTGCCGACCAGGTTCCGGATGCCCTCCGGGTCGGTC
>DATHVW010000150.1:0-11472 GCA_035461085.1 Longimicrobiales bacterium
CGGGCCGCCGTTGTCCGGCCACAGCAGGGCCTGCTCCGTGCACCACCAGTACTCCTCGAGCGTCTCGCCCTTCCACGCATACACAGGCACGCCCTTCGGCTCGTCCACCGTGCCTTCCGGGCCGACTACGACCGCGGCGGCGGCGTGATCCTGCGTCGAGAAGATGTTGCACGAGACCCAGCGCACATCGGCGCCGAGCTCCGCCAGCGTTTCGATCAGTACCGCCGTCTGCACCGTCATGTGCAGCGATCCCATCACGCGATGGCCCTTCAGCGGCTTCTGCGCGGCGAACTCCTCGCGGATCGCCATCAGGCCAGGCATCTCCTGCTCCGCCAGCCGGATCTCCTTGCGGCCGAACTCTGCCAGCGACAGGTCCGCCACCTTGTACGCCGGACGTGCGCCGGTCTCCATCTCGCGATCAGCCATCACCGTGCTCATGTCTCTCCTTCGGGTTCGTACGTCCATTTACGCCGCTCTGCCACTCGCTGCGAACAGGACCGGGCCCTTCGCGCCCGGCTCCGCCGCCAGTCCCCGCCACCGCACGCGCGTGAAGCCGCACTCCGCGAGCCACGCACGCACCTGTTCTTCCGTGAATCCCTGCCACACATGGCCCATCGCCTCGCGATACTCCGCGCGGCCGTGCGCCATCATGTCCACCACCACCAGCCGGCCGCCCGGCTTCACCACGCGGCGCGCTTCGCTCAGCGCCGCCACCGGCTCCGGCACGTAGTGCAGCACCAGCGACATCACCGCCGCGTCCAGCTCGCCGTCATCCAGCGGAAGCGACTCGAGCGCGCCCGCGCGCAGCTCCACGTTGTCACGCTCATGGAGGCGACGGCGCGCAGCCGCCAGCATCGCTTTCGACTCGTCCACCGCGATCACGCGACCCGCGTACGGTGCCAGCTCCGCAGTCACCACACCCGTGCCGCAGCCGAGATCGCCAATGACCATGTCGTCATCCAGCAGCCCCAGCAGCCCCGCAAATCCCGCATGCGCACCGAACAGGTCCGCGCGCAGCGCGTCCCACTGACCGGCCGTGGACGAGAAGAACTCCTGCGATCGCGTGCGCCGCTCGCTCAGCACCTGCGTCGCGCGCGCCTCGTCCTGCGCCGCCTCCGGCTGCGTCGCGAGACCGTCGCGCACCACCTGCCACAGCCGCTTCGCCGTCCCCTCCAGTCGCGGCGCCAGCCGGTAATACCGGCTCGGCCCCTCCGACCGCGTCACCAGCCAGCCCTCGTCCGACAGCAGCTTCAGATGCCGGCTCACCGTGGACTGCGGCAGCTGTACCGCCGCGCACAGTTCGTTCACGCTCAGCTCGTGACGCCCGAGCAGCAGCAGCAGCCGCGTGCGCGTGGGGTCGGCGAGCGATCCGATCGTCGCGTGGAGGTCCCGTGCCGGATCCGGCATCGCTTTAATTCGCATATCCGGATAGAAAGATATAGGGCGGGCGGCCGGCACGCAACCACGTCCCCAACGCTTCCGGCCGCTCGCGCGTATACATTGCAGGTGCGGTGGACATCAGGAGGCATGGAGGGGACGATGAGGCGATCGGTGGCAGGGCTCGGGGCGATGGTCATGGTACTGCTGTCGGCCGCGTGCGCGGACGATCCGGTTGCGCCCGTGGAGGATATCGTCGATTACGAGCTGGCATCCTTCGACGTGATGGGGGACGGCTACGGCTACGGCGAGAGTGGCATGGGCGTGATGTCGGGAGCTCACCGGCGCGGCATGGGTGTGCCGGTGCTGGGGCGGCTGCTGGCGGAGGCACGCGCGAAGGTCGTGGCGGAGCAGGGTACGGAGGCGGCGCAGGCGCTGTTCGCGGGATTGAGTGCCCTGCGGCAGGAAGCGCACGCGGCGCGTCAGGCCGGGGACCGCGAGCTGTTCCGGGCGAAGATCGAAGCGGCGCACGCGGAGGCGGCGCGGCTGATCGCGGAGATTCTGGGCGCGCCGCGGGCGCAGGATCTGATCGATCTCGCGAAGGTAAAGCTGGCGGCGCTGGACGCGGCGATTGCGGCGAAGGCGGCGGCGGGTGTCGCCGTGCCGCGGCTGGAGCAGGCGAGCGCGCTGGCCGGCGAGCTGATCGCCGCGGCCGAGGTGTCGCTTGCGGGCGGCGATGTGGTGAATGCGATCATCCAGGCCGGGCGGGCGGCGCATCTCTCGCATGTCGCCGCGTATCATGCCGGCCGTCGTCAGCAGGGCGGCTGAAACAATACGGGGGCTGCCTGCCGGCAGTCCCCGTTTCAGTAGCGCGGTTCCAGACCCAGCACCAGGCGCGCGGTGTCACGCGCGATCAGCAGTTCTTCGTCGGTGGGAATCACCCACGCGTGCAGGCGCGAGTCTTCGTTCGTGATGCGGCCTTCGACGCCGGCAACGGTCTGCTCGTTGGCGGCGTCATCGACGTGCATCCCCATCCATTGCAGGCCCTCGGTGATACGGGTGCGGATCTCGGCGGAGTTCTCGCCGATGCCGCCGGTGAACACGACGGCGTCTGCGCCACCCATGGCGGCGAGGTAGCTGCCGATGTATTTGCGCGCGCGATAGCAGAAGATCTCGACGGCGAGGCGTGCGCGGCGGTCATCGTGCTCGTGCGCCTCGGCGAGCAGCTCGCGCATGTCGTTGGTGAGGCCGCTGATGCCGAGGAGTCCGCTCTGCTTGTTGAGGAGGGCCTCGACCTCGTGGAGGTTCATGCCCTCCTTCTCGGAGATATAGTCGAGGATGGCGGGATCGAGGTCGCCGGAGCGCGTGCCCATGACGAGGCCCTCGAGCGGTGTGAAGCCCATGGACGTGTCGAGCGAGTTGCCGGCGGCAATGGCGCAGGCGGAGCAGCCGTTGCCGAGGTGCAGCGTGATGAGGCGCGTGTCCTCGCGCGAGGTGCCGGTCAGCTTGCGGTACCGGTAGGCGACGTAGCGGTGCGATGTGCCGTGAAAGCCGTAGCGTCGCACGCGGTGCCGCCGGTAGAGCGAGTAGGGCAGTGCATAGAGGTACGCGCGGTCCGGCAGGGTCTGATGGAACGCCGTGTCGAAGACGGCGGCCTGCGGCACATCGCGGCCGAGCACGTCGCGCACCGCGCGGATGCCCTTGAGGTTGTGCGGATTGTGCAGCGGCGCGAGGTCGATCATGTCCTCGATCTCGGTGATCGTGGCATCATCGATCAGCACGGAGCGCGTGAACTTCTCGCCGCCGTGCACCACGCGGTGACCGACGGCGTCGATGCCGCGGAAGCCGGCGCCGGTTTCCTCATCGCCGAGCCAGCGCAGCGCGGCCTCGACCGCGGCGCGGTGGTCGCGGATCGGACCGGCCGTCTTGCGTGGCGGTTTCCCCGCCATCTCCAGCCGGATCAGCGCCTCGCCGCCGATGCGGTCGATGACGCCGCCGGCCAGCCGCTCGTCGCTGTCGGCGGCGATGCGCTCCTGGTCGGTGCGGATCACCTCGAACTTCAGAGATGACGAGCCCGCGTTCAGCACCAGTACGTTCAATTACTCCTCCAGCATGCGGTTCACGGCAGCGCGCAACGCCGGCTCCGCGAAGAATCCGATCACGTGATGCTGTATCCTGCCCTCGCGATCCAGCAGGAACGATTCCGGCAGTGCATTGACGCCGCCGTAATCGCGTATGACGGCGGGCGTCGCGAGCAGGATGGGATAGGTGATGTCGTGTTCGTCGAGGAACGCGCGGATCTTGTCGCGCGCGTAAATGTCCGTCGCAATGCCGACGATCGTGAAGCCGTCTTCCCTGCGCTCGCGGTAGATGCGCTCGAAGCCGGGCATCTCGATGCGGCACGGCGGACACCAGGATGCCCAGAAGTTGACGAGCACCACCTGCCCGCGGAGGTCGGTGAGCGTGACGTTGTCGCCGTCCAGTGTCGGCAGCGTGAAGAGCGGTGCCGGCTCATTGGAGCCGCCGAACCCCAGAGCGGCCGAGGCCTGCGGCAGAGCGCGCTGATACAGCAGAACCAGCACGACCAGCAGCAGCAGGCCGTCCACGGCCATGATGAGGCGCCGCTTGATCTTCTGCCGGCCCGTCGTGCCCTGCGGCCGATCGCGTGCGCCACCCGCTTCCTGCGAATCCGTGTGTTGCTGCAACGACATCCCGTGCTGCCTCTGTGCCTGGTCCGGCAGCTAATATCCGCGCGCGACCGTCCGCCGCAAGCCGCGCGGGGGCGGCCGGACCGCGACCGGGCACGCGGATTGCCCCTTCAGCCTGAAAAAGGGGGATACATGCGAATTGCAGCAGCACTGCTGATCGTTCTGCTCAGCGCGGGATGCCGCGTGAGCGACAGTGACACGGAAGAACAGGCCGCTCCGGCCGCGGAGCAGGATGGCCGGGTGGCGACGGCGTACGCGAGCGGATCGGACCGGCTCAGTCGGGAGGAGCTCGAGGCGAACCGTCTCAACATGGACTGGCGGGAGTTCATCGAGCGGGACACGACGGCGGGCGCGGCGGGCGACACGACCGCGGACGGCCAGCCGTCCTCCGACGAGTCGTGGGATGACATCACGATGGAGTCGATCAACAGCGGACCGGCGGCATTGCCGCTGTACGGGGATGTCGAGGGACCGAGCGTGCTGCGCGTGCAGATCCTGCTCGACCGCGCGCTCTTTTCACCCGGTGTGATGGACGGGCGCTGGGGCAGCAACACGGAGAAGGCGGTGTACTGGATGCAGCGGCGCGAAGGCCTGCGTCCGACCGGTCACGTCGATCCCGCAACGTGGGAGCGGCTTCAGCAGCTGGCGGGGCAGACGGGCCAGCTGGTCAGGACGAAGCAGCTGACCGCCGACGATGTCGCCGGTCCGTTCGTCACACTGCCCGAGGAGTACTACGACCGGCGGGACATGGACTGCCAGTGCTACGAATCGCTGGCTGAAAAGCTCGCGGAGGTCCACCACACGACGGAGGAGCTGCTCGCGAAGCTGAATCCCGATCTCGACCTGAACAACGTGCAGGCGGGCACTTCGCTGAACGTGCCTGCGGTCGATCGGCAGGCGCCCCCCGCGATGGCGCAGGGCCCGGGAAGCCAGGCGCAGCGCGCTGACACGCAGGCGCAGCGTTCCGCGACGGGTGCGGGCGACACGGCGGGCGCACGCGCGACGGGTCAGACAGGTGCTCCGGGCGGGGTCGCGAAGATCGTGATCTCCGACGGCGGCCGTTATCTGCACGCGCTCGATGCGTCGGGTCGCATCCTGTACCATTTCCCGGCCACGCTCGGCTCGGACTACTCGCCATCGCCGACGGGCGACTACCGGATCACGAACATCGCACACGATCCGACCTGGCATTATCAGCCGGATCTGCTCGAGGGCGTGGACGATGACGAGCCGGATGCCGTGCTGCCCGCCGGCCCGAACAACGCCGTAGGCGTGGTGTGGATGCAGCTGTCACGACCGCACTACGGGATCCACGGCACCAGTGCGCCGGAAACGATCGGTTACGCGACGTCCAACGGATGCGTCCGTCTCACCAACTGGGATGCGAAGTTCCTGGCGGAGCGCACGGGAGCAGGCACGCCGGTCGAGTTCCGCGACGTGCGGTAGACGGCGGCGCTCAGCCCACGCCGCGAAGCAGCTGTACTGGGTCCGGAGGGTTACCGCGTTGCGGCGGGTCAGACATGTGGCTCTGCAGGAATCCGACCCTGCAGAGCCACATTCTCATGGGAGCTGTGCAGCTCGGTGCGTCACCGCTGTGCGAACGTCAGCTGATTCTGCGCGATCGCCCAGATTACGATGATGTTGTCGGTATCGATGCGGAACCGCTCGGAGAGGATGTCCTCGGCGCCGACGCGCGTGGCGAGCAGCTGGTAGTCGCCCGCCCGCAGGCTGCGATCGAACGTCGCCTTGTTGTTGGACTCGAGCGGCCCCAGCGAGCGGCGTCCGCCGGTGTCGGACAGCAGGTAGACGGAGACGCCCGTGATACCCCGCAGATTGTTGTCGATCTGCAGCTGAACGGAGAGTGCGTCGCCGCTCGCGACCGACGATCCGGTCGCGCAGCCGGTGACGGCGAGTGCCAGGAGCACAGCGGCAGAATTCAGGAAAGTCCGGCGCAGCATCTTACCTCCAGGTAGAGTTCCTCCAAGCATGGTGTCCGGCCGAATCTCCCGCAATGGCGGAGCCAGTCGATCCGGAGCACACCGGGCCCGGCCCGCAACCCGTGCGCAGGGGCCGGCTCTCCGCTAAAATCAGATGTGCCGCGCTGATCGGAGCGCGGTGTTCGCTCTCTCCGGCAGCGTTCCTCGGAGCCATGACGCACATCGATCGCGCCCTGACGGTCTGGGGCCTTCTCACCATCATGTCGGGTCCGGCCGCCGCGCAGCGGCTGCCGACACTGGAGCCCGCGGATTATGCCCGCTGGGAAAGTCTGGGCGCGACGGAGCTGTCGCCCGACGGGCGCTGGGCAGCCTGGACGATTGCGCGGGTCGATGGCGATGGCGAGCTGCGTTTCCGCGCCGTCGATGGCGACTCGACGCACGTCGTCGCAAACGCCTCGCGGCCCGCGTTCTCGAGCAACGGGCACTGGCTGGCGTACACGATCGGCCATTCGGAGGAGGAGCGCGAGCGGCTCGAGAAGGCGGGCGGCCCGGTGCGCAGCAAGGTCGCGATCGCGGACCTCCGGTCCGGTGCCACGACCGAGATCGATGCGATTGCCGACTTCTCGTTCAGTGCCGATGGCTCGTTCATCGCACTCCACGGCTACAGCGATCCCGCGCGCGGCAGCGCCGGCCGCGACCTGATCGTGCGTGACCTCGACCGATCGATCAGCACGAGCTTCGGGAATGTCGCCGATGCGAAGTGGCAGCCGGCCGGAGCGCTGCTCGCGATGACCGTCCACGGTCAGAACCGGTCGGGCAACGGCGTGCGCACGTTCGATCCGGCCACCGGTGTGATCCGCACGCTCGAGTCGGACACGGCGGAATACACCGGCCTCACCTGGCGCGAGGACGATGACGACCTGGCCGTGCTGCGCATCCGCAAGGTCGAGGAGTACACGGAGCCGACCCACTCCGTTCTCCTCTGGCGCGACGCGAGCAGTCCTGATCCGAAGCGCGCTGTGCTCGATCCAGCTACGCAAGCCTCCTTTCCCGCCGCGCACCGCATCGTCGATCACTACGAGGTGGGCTGGAGCGCTGATGGCGGTACGGTGTTCATCGGCCTGCGCGCCTGGACGCCGCAGGACGCACCGGTGGACAGCACCGCGCCCGACTCGAAGGAGGACAGTGACACGGCCGGCGTGGCCGTATGGCGGTCCGATGACATCGACATCGTCCCCGCGCAGCGGGTGCGCGGCATGCTCGACCGCAACCGCAGCTGGGTCGCGGCCTGGCGCTCCGATGGCGACCGCTTCATCGCCCTGGCCGACTCGGCCATGAGCGATGTGGCTCTCTCCGACGGCCGCTTCGCCATCGCCGTGGATCCGTCGCCCTACGAGCGCGAGCGCATGTTCGGCCCCGAGTATCGTGACCTCTACGTCCTGGACGTGGCGACGGGCGAGCGCACACCCGTCGCGCGCCGCGTGCAGTTCCACTACGGCGTGTCACCGACCGGCCGCTACCTGCTCTACGTGCGCGATGGCGCCTACTGGACGTGGGACACGGAAAAGAAGCTGGAGACGAACATCACCGGCAGTCTGGAAACCAGCTTCGTCAATCTCGAGGATGACCACACGGTCGAGGAGAAGCCGCCGTACGGCACGGGCGGCTGGACGACCGCGGACCGCAGTGTCCTGCTCTACGACCGGTATGACGTGTGGGAGGTACGGCCGGACGGGTCGGGCGCGACGCGCCTGACGGACGGTGCCGGCGACCGCATCCGGCACCGTCGTGCGTGGCTCAATCCGCGCGACCGCATCGTGGACCGCACGAAGCCGGTATACGTCGCTCTCTACGGCGACCGCACCAAGCAGTACGGCTATGGGAGGATCCTGCCCGACGGCGGTGTCGATCGACTCGTCCTGCTGGACCGCAGCGTCAGCCGGCTCACGAAGGCAGACAGCGCCGATGTGTTCATGTACCGCATCGAGGACTTCGATGACTCGCCCGACCTCTTCGTGGCCGGGCCGACGCTGGCCGACGCGGTTCAGGTGTCGGAGACGAACCCGTTCCAGGCTGAATATGCGTGGGGTCGCTCGGAGCTGATCGACTTCCGCAGCGCCACGGGTGAGGACCTCCAGGCGGCGCTGTTCTATCCGGCGAACTATGATCCCGGCCGCACGTACCCGATGATCGTCGACATATACGAGATCACGTCGAACACGGTGCACACGTATCGCGTTCCGTCGGAGCGCACGCCGTACAACACGACGGTGTTCACGCAGAACGGGTATTTCGTGCTGCGTCCGGACATCGTCTACCGCGGCCGCGACCCGGGCGTGTCGGCAGTGGAAGCGCTCGTGCCGGCCGTCGAGAAGGTGGTGGAAAGCGGCATGGTGGATCGCGCGCGCATCGGGCTCGTGGGCCACTCGTGGGGCGGCTATCAGACGGCGTTCGCGGTGACGCAGACCGACCTGTTCAGTGCCGCGGTTGCGGGGGCGCCGCTGACGAACCTGATCTCGATGTACCTGTCGGTCTACTGGAACACGGGGACGACGGACGCACGCATCTTCGAGATCGACCAGGGCCGCATGGAAGTGCCGTTCTGGGAGGACCTCGACGCGTACATGCGCAACTCACCGCTGTTCAGCATCCGGGAGATGGACACGCCGCTGCTGGTCGCGTTCGGCGACGAGGATGGCGCGGTGGACTGGAACCAGGGCGTCGAGCTGTACAACGCCGCGCGCCGCGCGGGCAAGGACATGGTACTGCTGGTCTATGAAGGGGAGAATCACTCGCTCGCAAACGAGGCCAACCAGCTGGATTACCATCGGCGGATCCGCGAGTGGTTCGACCATTATCTGAAGGGCGCGCCCGCGCCCGACTGGATCGTGAAAGGATTGACGAAGCCGCAGACATGAGCAGTAAAGCAGCAGGAAGCACCGGTCACACCGTCGGCGCCGCAGGTGGCGCTGTCGTCTCTCCCGCACAGATGGCGCAGCGCATCGCGGCGGAGCTGTCGCTTCAGCCGCGGCAGGTCGCCGCCGCGCTGGCGTTGTTCGACGAGGGCGCAACCGTCCCGTTCGTCGCGCGTTACCGCAAGGAAGCGACGGGCGGCCTCGATGAGGTGCAGCTGCGCGATGTTCTCGAGCGCTCGGAGTACCTGGAGGAGCTGGAGGAAAGACGCGCGACCATCCTCGCGTCGATCGAGGAGCAGGGCAGGCTCGATGACGCGCTGCGCGCGCGGATCGTTGCGGCCGACACGAAGCAGGCGCTCGAGGATCTGTACCTGCCGTACAAGCCGAAGCGCCGCACGCGTGCGACGATCGCGCGCGAGCGCGGCCTCGAGCCGCTCGCGGAGCTCATCTGGGCAGGTGCAGCCGATGACGCGACAGTCGAGCGTGAGGCGGCGGCGTTCGTCGATGCCGACCGGGAAGTGGCCGATGTCCAGGCCGCGCTCCAGGGCGCGCGCGACATTCTCGCGGAGCGCGTCGCCGAAGATGCTTCGCTCCGGGCGTGGGTGCGCGAGCGCACGCGCGCCGCGGGCGTGATCACGAGCAAAGCGCGTGGCGAACGCGATCCGGCGACATCGAAGTTTGCGGACTATTTCGATTTCTCGCAGAAGCTGACGGAGATCCCGTCGCATCGCGTGCTCGCGATACGGCGCGGCGAGGCGGAGGAAGAGCTGTCGTGGAGCATCGAGGCGCCGGTGGAGGAGCTGACTGCGGGTCTCACGCAGCGGGTCGTCGCGGACCGCGCGGCAGTGCATCAGCTGTCGCAGGTGGCTGCGGACGCGTACCGGCGGCTGCTGTCGTCGTCGATCGAGGTGGAGCTGCGGCTCGAGCTGAAATCGCGCGCGGATGAGGAAGCGATCGGCATCTTCGGCGCCAATCTCGAGCAGCTCCTGCTCGGTGCGCCTGCCGGCGGTCGCGTGGTGCTCGGCCTCGACCCGGGCTTCCGCACGGGTGTGAAGGCCGCGCTGGTGTCGAAGACGGGTGCCGTCGTCGACACGGACACGCTGTACCTCCACCAGGAGGACAACTTCACGAGGGCGATCGAGCGTCTCGTGAAGCAGCACGCGGTCGAGCTGATCGCAATCGGCAACGGCACCGCGTCGCGCGAGACGGAAGCGCTCGTAAAGCGCACGGTGCAGCAGATGACTGCGCCGCGGCCGCAGGTGCTGGTCGTCAATGAATCCGGTGCATCGGTTTACTCCGCATCGGACATCGCGCGCGAGGAGATGCCGGATCTGGACGTGTCGATGCGCGGTGCGCCGTCGATCGCGCGGCGCCTCCAGGACCCGCTCGCGGAGCTGGTGAAGATCGATCCCAAGTCGATCGGCGTCGGTCAGTACCAGCACGACGTCAACCAGTCGCGCCTGAAGAAGCGGCTCGACGAGGTGGTCGAGACGTGCGTGAATCGTGTCGGGGTCGAGCTCAACACCGCTTCTGCGCCGCTGCTGTCGTACGTCGCCGGCGTCGGTGACACGGTGGCCAGGAACATCGTTGCAGCGCGCGACAGTCGCGGCGGATTCCGCTCGCGCCGCGAGCTGCTCGAGGTGCCGCGTCTCGGCGCGAAGGCGTTCGAGCAGGCTGCCGGCTTCCTGCGAGTGCGCGGCGGCGAGCATCCGCTGGACGCGACCGCCGTGCATCCCGAGCGTTACGCACTGGTGGAGCAGATGGCCGCGGACCTGGGTGTGCCCGTCGCGGAGCTCGTGCAGAACGACGCCCTGATCGATCGCATCGAGCTCGGCCGTTACGTGAGCGGCGATGTCGGGCTGCCGACGCTGCGCGATATTGCCGACGAGCTGCGGCGCCCGGGTCGCGACCCGCGCGATACGTTCGAGCTGCCGGCGTTCCGCGATGACATCACGTCGCCGAAGGACCTGAAGCAGGGCATGAAGCTGGAGGGCGTTGTGACGAACCTGGTCGCGTTCGGCGCGTTCGTCGATATCGGCGTGCATCAGGACGGTCTCGTGCATGTGTCACAGCTGGCCGACCGCTTCGTGAAGGACCCCGCGGCTGTGGTCAAGGTCGGGCAGAAGGTGCATGTCACGGTGATGAGCGTGGACCTGGAGCGGAACCGGATCGCGCTCAGCATGAAGAGCGACGCAGCGCAGCAGCCGGGCGCCCGGCCGGACCAGCCGGCCGGCGCGGCCGGGCGCGAAAGCGATCGCGACAGGCGTGGGAAGGGCGGAAAACGCGAGCAGAAGGCGCGCGAGAAGCCGGTGGCCGTGCCGCAGAAAGGCGATGTGGCGCCCAACGGCATGCGGTTTCGTTGATCGCTCGTGGCAGTAGGCAGGGGCGGCGGGGACGGCGGTGTCCACCCGGCGCTCGGACAGTCCTCGTCGCGGGGACGGCGGTGTCCACCCGGCGCTCGGACAGTCCTCGTCGCTTCGCTCCTGCGGAACTCGCGGCGCGTGGACACCGCCGCCCCCTTTCGCTCCTGCGGAA
>DATHVW010000151.1:0-4159 GCA_035461085.1 Longimicrobiales bacterium
TCGAGAAGCTGACCGTTCCCGATTCCGTGACGGGCGTGTCGGTCCGGGTCGAGGCGACGGAGGCGGCCGCGGCGACGCAAGGCGATCTGTTCGATGCCGGCTTCGCGACGGAGAGTGCCGTGGAGACCGCGGTCGCACGACTGCTGGAGGATCAGGGCGGGGTACTGCGTGAGCCGGTCGTGAGCGCGCACCCGCTCGTCGAGCAGCGCAGCGATTCCCGCCCGCTCGAGATGCGTGAGGTGCTGCAGCCCGGTGCGGCTGCGACCGCGAAGCGCCGCTCGCGTGGCGGCCGTTCACGCTCCGGACTCGTCGACACCGCTGCGGAGCCCGATAGTGCGATCGCGCCCGGCGAACCGGTCGGTCTCACGCTGCAGCTGCTGCCGGAGCCGCGCACCGTGACGGTCGAAACCGTGAAGCGGCGTGATCACGTGGCGCCCGTCCGTTACCGCGATGGCAGCTGGCACGCCATCGTGCACGCCGCCGGCCCCGACCGCGTCTCCGGCGGGCAGTGGGACGCGACGTACGCGCGCGAGTACTTTCGTGCCGTCACGTCCGAGGGAACGCTCGTCTGGCTGTTCCGCGATGCCGGTCGCGATCGCTGGTACCTGCACGGCTGGTGGGACTAGCGGCCCGCCCCTATTCCGTCGCCTTGCCGCCGCCCCCGGCCCCGCCGCGATGCACCATCACGCTCTTCACGTTCACGAACTCGAGAATGCCGATACGTCCGAGCTCGCGGCCGTAGCCGGATCGCTTGATGCCGCCGAACGGCAGACGCGGATCGGACGCGACCATGCCGTTGATGAACACCATGCCTGCATCGAGCTCATCCATGAAGCGCTGCTGTTCGGCAGGATCGTTCGTCCACGCCGCGCTGCCGAGACCGAATACGGAGTCGTTGGCGATACGGATCGCGTCGTCGATGTCGCGGGCGCGGAACAGCGATGCGACGGGGCCGAACAGCTCGTCGCGATACGCCGGGGAATCCTCCGGAATGTTCTCCAGCACGGTGGGCTCGAAGAACCAGCCGGTGCGCGGCGGCACGGTGCCGCCCGTGAGCACGCGCGCACCGGCGGCAACCGTGTCGGCCACCTGCTTCGCCAGCTCGTCGCGGATGCTCTCCGTCGCGAGCGGCCCGATCTGTGTCCGTTCATCGATCGGATCACCGAGTCGCAGCGCGCGCATCCGTTCCACGAACAGCGGCACGAACTCGTCGTAAACAGCGTCGGCGATGATGAACCGTTTTGCGGCGATGCACGACTGTCCGTTGTTGATCGTGCGCGCCGTGACCGCGATTTCTGCCGCCTTCACGAGATCGACGCCCGGCATCACGATGAACGGATCGCTGCCGCCGAGCTCGAGCACGGTCTTCTTGAGGCATTCGCCGGCCGTGCGCGCCACCGCAGCACCGGCCCGGTCGCTGCCCGTGAGCGTGACCGCCCGCACGCGCGGGTCCCTGATGATGCGGTCTACGGCGTCGGATCCGACGAGCAGCGTCTGAAAAACACCCTCGTCGAAGCCTGCGCGGCGCACGATGTCTTCGATGGCGAGCGCGCACTGCGGTACGTTGGACGCGTGCTTGAGCAGACCGACGTTGCCGGCCATGAGCCCGGGCGCGATGAACCGGAATACCTGCCAGAACGGGAAGTTCCAGGGCATGATGGCGAGCACGGGGCCGAGCGGCTGATAGCGGACCGCGCTCTCACGGTCCGCGCCGGTGTCCACCGGCTCATCGGCGAGGAAGCGCTCGCCGTGATCGGCGTAGTAGCGGCACACCCATGCGCACTTCTCCGCTTCTGCGACGGCGGCGCCGATGGGTTTCCCCATCTCGAGCGTCATGGTACGGCCGAGCTGATGCTTTTCCCGCTCGAGAATGTCGGCCGCGGCACGCATGCGTTCGGCGCGCTCAGCGAACGGTGTGCGTCGGTGTGTATGAAACGCGCTCAGGGCCAGGGCCAGCTTCCCCTCGAGCTGCGCGTCGTCGAGCTGGTCGTACTTCGCGAGCTCTTCGCCCGTTGCCGGATTGCGACTGATCACGCATGCCTCCACCGAGAGATGATGCGGATTATCCGGCTGTTGCGCGGCACGCGCAAGCAGCGGTTACAGCAGGCCGCGCCGTGTCAGCTCCGCGAACGCTATGCGTGACCAGTACGTGAAGCGGTCCGGCCGCTCGTGCAGCTGCCGCCGCAGCTCGGCCGGTGTGATCCAGCGCCAGTCCGCCACCTCCGCCGGCTCGGGCGCGGGATCGCCATCGAAGCGGCCGAGGAACACGTGATCGTACTCGTGCTCGATGAGGCCGCCGCCGACGTCGGCACGATACACGAACGAGAACGCCGTCTCGATCGGGCAGTTGAAGCCCATCTCCTCGAAGAGGCGGCGCTGTGCTGCGGCTGCCGTGTCCTCACCCGGTCGCGGATGGCTGCAGCACGTGTTGGACCACAGGCCGCCGCTGTGATACTTCGTCCACGCGCGCTGCTGCAGCAGAAGCTGTCCGCGCGAGTCCGTCACGAACACGGAGAACGCACGATGCAGCAGGCCGTCCGTGTGGGCGTTCTGTTTGCCGTGAATGCCGACCTCGACATCGTCCGGCGTGACGAGAATCACATGCTCACTCATGGTCTGCACGCTCCCCGGCTTGCGGTGTGGTGTCCCGTAGAACGGCGGCGTGCAGGAGCGCACGGTCCGCGGCCGCGGGCGAGCCGTGCTCGAGCACGAGCTCGGCCATTGCACTATACACTACAGAGTCGTATGTGCCGCGCGTGCGCGGCAGATACCGGGTGAGGACGTCCAGGTCGCGCCGCGCCACATCGCCGCGGCCGAACAGGGACGGCAGGTGGACGCCGTTGACTGCACGCAGGTAGCGGATCTCGAGGTCGCCCGGTGCAGCATCGACGGCGGCGTCGAGCAGTGTGAGCGCGCTTCTCACGGTCAGGAAACGCGCGAGCGCCCACGATCCGTGCTTCGCCTCGAGCGCAGTGAACGCACCCTCGTAGGCGAGAAGTACAGCACGTGTACCCGCCTCAGCCGGCAATCCTGCGCGCGCCTCCGCGATCCCTGCATGTCCGTCACGTATGGCGGACTCGTCCGTTACCGCGCGGAAGAACAGGGACCGGATGCGGTCGATCTCGAGCCGCCTCCCGGTGCACGTGGTGCCCCCGAGCGCGTGTGGCTCTGCTTCCGCTCGCGCGCTGGCGCAGGGAGCGGACGGTGCTTCCGCGCGGGTCGATGCACCTCCCGCCTGGGCACGCACACCCGCGGGCACGGTCGCCGCGATGATGAGCAGCAGTGCGACCGTGGGAGTCCGTGCCCGCACCGTGCGGGGCGACGTCTGATCGCGCGGCACCGCGGCCGGAGCGGCGGCGAGGCGGGATCGAACAGGTGAGCGGAGTCCTGCGCCTCCGAGTGCCCGCACGGCCAGGTGGAATTTCCCGGCAACAGTGGTGTGAGCCCGGCGTCGGAAGTTGTCATGCCCGTTGGCACGTACCTGATCGTGAATGCCGCGATACACGTGCGCTGCGACGACCACGGCACGGCGGAACCATGGCGGCAGGGACGGGGTCGCCTCGAGAGCGGCCGCGTAGTGCGCGTCGGCGCGCGTCATCATTGTTTCGAGCACGTCACGATAGGCGTGCGTGACCGGGGCGCCCGCGGCGAATGCGTGCAGATCCCCTGCGTCGAGACCGGCCTTGCGCATCACATCCGCGGGCAGATAGATGCGTCCCGCTCTCAGGTCTTCACCGACATCGCGTACGATGTTGGTGAGCTGCATGGCGTGACCGAGGTCCGCCGCGCGCTCGAGCACCACGGGATCGTGCACTCCGGCCAGGCGGGTCAGCCACTGGCCTACCACACCCGCGACGCGATGACTGTACACGTTCAGCTCCTGCACCGTCGCATAGCGCTGGCCGCGGAGGTCCATGCGCATGCCCTCGATGAGGTCGTCCACATAGCTGAACGGCACTCCCGCCCGCGCCGCGTCACGCATGACACGGTCGAGCAGCGGCAGTCCCGACTCGCCGCCCGCATGCGCTTCGCGTGCAAGGTCACGCCACAGGTCCAGCAGTCCCGCACGCGTCGTCCCGTCCGCCGGCGCTTCTGCACCATCGGCAATGTCATCCGTGACGCGGCAGAATGCGTACACGCCCGCCACGCTGTCCCGGAA
>DATHVW010000152.1:0-3516 GCA_035461085.1 Longimicrobiales bacterium
GCGCGGATCGGTCGCGGCACGCCCGCGCCGATGGACCCGCCGAAGCACCTGGTCGAGACCGGACCGTACCGCTGGGTGCGGAATCCGATGTACCTCGGCCTGGGCCTCCTGCTGCTCGGGGAAGCGATCCTGCTCGGCTCCGTCCGGATCCTGGTTCTGATTGCCGTGCTGTTCGCCTTGTTGCACGCGTTCATTACCTGGTACGAGGAACCCGCTCTGGAACGCAAATTCGGGGATGACTACCGTGCCTACCGGAAGCGGGTGCACCGGTGGATTCCTCGGCGCCCGGGCGGGTGATCGCGCGCGTGTGCGGCTTCCGCGCAGCCGGCCATGTGCGCGGCATTACACTTCGGCGCGGGAGGCCGGTGATGGAGACTTTAGTCTTGGCAACCGGGTTGGTCGCAGGTGCTGCCGCCCTCGCGGCCGTGCTGATCGTGTGGGTGCGGAGCCAGCAGTTCGGAGTGGGTGGAGGGGTGCTCTCGCTGGTCGGTGTCATCCTGATCGGGCTTTCCGTCTGGAGCCGGATCAACGTCGAGGTGACGCCCGAGGGGATCAAAGCGACTCTCGAAGGACTCGAACGGCGGGTGGAGCAGGTCGCCGAGGCAACGGGAACGGTCGCTGACGCGGTCGGGCAGGTAGCACACAGCGTCGAGGTCACTCAAACGCAGTTCAATTCCCTGACGCAGATCCTCGAGCGTCCGCAGCAGCTGACACCAGAACGCCTCAGGAGCATTCGGCGTCCAGTCGAGGTTGCGGCGCCACTCCCAGCCGGGGACGCGGAGCAGCTGGAAAGGGCGAGGCTGCTGATGATACGGCCGAACCAGCCTTGAGTGATGGACGCCGCCGGCCGGTTGCCCGGAAGGTGCCGCGCAACCGGTGCGTCACAGGCTTGACATGTTGTGCGGCCGGTACTAACCAGACCGGAAGAGCTGACGCCAATGCCGCCACGCAGCACTCGCGCATCGAGGGTGATCAGGGCCCGTCCCGCCGAGATCTACCAGGCCTTCATGGACCCCGACGCTCTCGTCTCGCTGCCGCCCGGTGACATGACCGGGACGATCCACGAATTCGAGAGACGCGCCGGCGGTGGGTACCGAATGTCGCTGTTCTACCCGGAGCACGACCAGATCAGCCGCGGGAAGACGTCGGAGCGGGAGGACATGGTCACCGTCCGGGTCCTCGAGCTGGTGCCCGCCCGCAGGATCGTGCAGAGCGTGACATTTCATACGACGGACCCGGATCTCGCGGGCGAGATGACCATGGTGTGGACGATCGAGCAGCTGAGTGACGGCAGCGAGGTCACCGTGCTGTGCCAGGACTTGCCCCCGGGACTGCGCCCGGAGGACAACGAGGCGGGGTCGCGGTTGTCGCTCGAGCAGCTGGCCAGGCGGGTCGAGCGACCAGCCGGATGAATCTGACCGGGTTCGATGAGCGGGGGTGTCGACCCAGAGGTTGGCATTGCCGTCATGGCCCCGTGCTCGCTACGGTGGCTTTCCTAACACCCGCACCGCAGGTACCGTCCGGGAGGTAGCCATGGTGATGACCGTGCTCGAGGCCCAGGTGCTGCCCGATCGCGTGATGGAGCTGGAGGAGGCGTATCGGGAAGGTACATCGGAGATACCACCCGAAATCGTCGAGACGTTCCTCGTCCGTGAAATGGGCGAGCCGGCGCGGTTCCGGATCGTCACCGTATGGACGAGCCGGGATGCGCTGGATGCGATGCGCCAGTCCGGAGTAACGCCGAGAGGAGTACAGATCTTCCAGAGTATCGGAGCTGCACCCGTTCTCTCGGTGCATGACGTGGTCGTTCATCAGCGTCGGTGATGCCATCGTTCGCGGAATCGATGTGTTGCTGGTCGAGAACTGACCCGCGGCTCGGAAAGGAACGAGGATGAAGGCACTGAGCCCGGCAGGACGCGCCTGGATCGCGATGCCACTGGCCGGCGCGCTGTGGTCGATGGCAGCTCCTGCCGATGCCGCCGCCCAGGACGGCAGGCCGCACCTGCCGTTCGGGATTTTCATCGGCAGTATCGAAGAGGGTGCCAGGATCTTCACACCCACCAGGCTGCTCCCTCTGGCGCACCCGGAGGCGCTGGGCCACGATTTCCCGACCACGCTCGTGCACCACGAGGCCGAGGCGGAGACACTGGTGCTCCTGGGGGAGCATGTGGGCCTCCACCTCCGCAGCACCCTGCAGCGATACCCGCGCATGCCCGTGGATCACTGGCCGTATCCGGAGTTTTCGCCGCCGCCGGTCGCGCAGGTCCGGGCCGCAGTGGTGGTCGCGCTCGACACGTCATGCTCGCCACTGCCTGGATTGCGGGTTGCAGCCTTCCAGGACCGGCAGCCTTTCAGCTTCATCGTCGATACCCGCGGGATGAGCCTGGGCGAGCGAGGGATGTCGCGCGCGACCAGCGCCGGCCTGGACATGAGCAGGCAGGAATTCACCGATGCCCTCGCCGCGCTCGCGGAGCACGTGCCGGAGCGAGGCATGGCGATCCTCGCGGTGAACGGATCCCCACCGAAGTGCGAGGAGGAGGACTGAGTTCCTCTCCCTCACGCGGAAGCAGAACCGGACAGGCGGTCCGCTACATCTACCAGCGATTCTGAGGCGACTCATGGCCCAAGCGCGCAAGCGGCGGAAACGGGTGGTCAGTCACCAGGTGAACGTGTCCCTGCAGGCGTTCGATATCTCGCGGGCCGGCACATCGCTGGATCTCGTGATCTACCACGGCGAGGAGAAGCTGGGCGAGCTGACCCTCGGAAAGGGATCCATCAACTGGCGCGGTCGGAACCGCCAGAAATGGAAGCGGCTCCGGTGGATCCGTTTCGCGGAGCTGATGGACGAATTCGCCTACGGCGACCGCCGGTAGTTCCCGGTGTGATGTCAGGCGTACGCGCGGCGGCTCGGAGCGAGCGGCAGCCACCCGACTTCGAGAGGAAGCCTTCATGATCGTGTTCGACGCCGGCAGACGGCGCCCGGGCGTACGGCTCGGGCAAGGATTTCTGTCCTGCCACATGCGCAGGCTCTCACGCGGGCGGAGGTGCGTGGGCGTGCGGTCGCCGACGTGCAGCTCGACTCGGGCGGCCCTGGCTGGCCGGCGACTCGTGGTGGTGGTCTCGGTGGCTCTCGCCAGCTGCGGTCCTCAGGGGTCAGAGCGAGCCGAGGGCGCGCGCTCCGACACGGTGACGCAGGCGCAGCGAGACAGTGCCGTGGCGCGGTCGGGGTTGCCGGGTGCCCGCGGGGTAACCAGGCCACAGGATGTCTCGAGTGCGGCGGAGCAGAGGGCGGCACAGCTCGACTCGATCAGGTAGCGGCCGGCGGCGCCGCGTCCGCCGTGAAAGTGAGAGCCGAATGCATGACAAGGCCCGCGAGAAATCGCCCGAGGAGCTGGCCGTACTCGAGAGGCTTCGGCGGCTGTGCATCCGGTTCCCGGAGGTAGCCGAAGCAGTCGATGGCTTCGGCCACACCTCATTTCGTGTGGGCAAGAAGCCCTTCACCATGATGGGCAGCCA
>DATHVW010000153.1:0-6365 GCA_035461085.1 Longimicrobiales bacterium
GACCCGTCCGCGCCGCTGCGCGGCGTGTTCAGCACCCGCTCCCAGGACCGGCCGAATCCGGTAGGAATTCACCGCACGACGGTCGTCGAGACCGACGGCGCGCTTCGCATTCGTGTCGCCGCCCTGGAGGCGTTCGACGGAACGCCGATCATCGACCTCAAGCCGGTCATCGATCGCGAGCGATAGGCGTACTGCGCTCCACCGCCGGCGCCCGCGGACGCGGCGATCAGTTCGTCGAAGGGTCGAACGGGATCTTCGCGAGCGCGGCGAACGGGGGACCCTTCCGCTCCAGAAGACGCCGCCACAGTGCGCCCGGCTCTTCCGAGAAGACATCCTGCACGAGCGCCGGCTCCACGATCCACGCGCCGGCCTCCACTTCGGCGTCGAGCTGTCCCGGTCCCCACCCGGCGTGCCCGAGGTAGACGCGCGCGCGGCGGATCGCGGCGCGCACCTCGGAAGGCACGTCGCCCGTCAGGAACCCGACACCGTCGAAGACGGGCACGTCCAGGATTGAGGGATCCGTTGCTTCGACGAGCAGCACGGCCTCCCGGGGGGCTACGGGACCGCCCTCGAAGACCGCCTCCCGAGCCCCGGTGAGCGCCGCAAGCAGCGGGATGGCCTGTACGACGGTCACCTCCCGCGCCCGGTTCAGGATCACCCCGACGGCGCCCTGCGCGTCGTGCGCGCCGACCAGCACCACGGTGTGCCGGAAGCTGGCATCGAAAAGTCCGCCACTGGAGAGGAGCAGGTGTCCCTTCAGAGAGTCCACGGCTCGTTCCTGGAAGTGAGATCGCGCGTCGTTCTGATCCGAATGACGCCGCACGCGGCGTGCCTTCGCGAGACTCTGCGATGAGCGACTCGCCCGCGCATCACCGCGGCTCGCGGCTCACCCAGGCGGCCGGTCAGCGGCGCAGCAGGAAACCCTCGATGCCGTCGAGGTGGCCACCGGAATAGCCGGCAGCGCGGACGTCCTTGCCGCTCACCTGCGGGAACGTATGAGCCAGGTAGAGGAACAACGGCTGGTCGCGGTGCGTGTTCATGAAGCGCACCGGGGGGTGCCCGACCAGCCCGTGTACAGAGGCCGGCGCGATGCTGAGGCGCGCCGCGCACTCCGGTCGGCGTGGTCCAGAACCAGAGACCGTTCTCGTTGTCATTGTACGGATCGATCACTCTACGGGGACGATGACTCCGGGTGCGTCGGTCCACCCCGCATCGCACCATTGCAGATCTCGGTTCCGCCGCAGGGTCGTTCCTATCTCTTCGCCTGCGGCACCGGTCCGTCCGATCTCCGCCTGCTGTACGTCCGCTGACCGGAGCCATGATGCCGACCACGCGCGCGAGAACGTGAGCAGACCGACTCGGCGTGTCCTCGCGGGCGGCGGCCACCGCCTGCGCGCCCGATCAGGAACTGATTGTAGATCAGCCATTCCCCTGTGGAATCAGCGATCGGGCGTCCGACAGTCACGCTGAGGAGCGGGGGCGCACGGTACCCCAACCCCGCAGGTCCATGGCCCCACCCGTCGCGCTTTTCCGTTTCACTCTGTGAGTGGTCCATCCAGGCTCACTTGGGATTCGGGCTGACCCGATCTCCGTGCGCCGTACAATAGCCTGGCTGGTAGGCTCGGGGATCACGGAGTCACGCATCTTCGCGATCGGCCGTGGCGTCACACCCCCACCCGTCGGGGCAAACCACCGCCGGCGTCGAGGTGGTCCGGGTGCAGTGAGGCTCCGACTCCCAACGACGACGCGGTCAATCCTCCCGTCCGCTGGCGAGGAACGAACAACCATCACGGCAAGGAGATCACATGCGACGAGCACTGGCCACTGCGGCGGGCGTGCTGCTGCCCATGCTGGGGAGCGTGGGAGCCGGCCACGCGCAGCCGCAGCCCACCTACACGCTGCGGCTGCAGGTGATTCCGCTTTCCGACGACGACGGCGGGCGCGGCAACACGGTCACCCGGAACCAATTCGCCGGCCTGGTGGCCGACGCGAACACCGCCTTCGCACCGACCGGGATCCAGTTCGTCTGGGACTCGATCGTGGGCTGGACCCCGAGGCAGAGCACGGCGCTCAACAGTATGGCCAATGGCGCTGGCAGCTGGTGGGTCGGACCGAATCAGGTAGCGGCCCAGCACCCGGGAAGGATCGTGATCTTCCTGCGCTTCGGTGGGACGGACAGCACCGCGGCCACGAACGCTTTCGCCTACCCCCCGAACACCGGCGCCCCCGTGCCGCCATCGGCGCCGCTCCCCACCGATGATGTGAACTTCATCGCGTTCTACAATCAGAGCGGGTTCATCCCGGGGAACCGTTCGACGTTCGTTCATGAGCTCGGGCACTATGTCGGCCTCTTTCACACCTTCCCCGGCTGGAGCGACAACCTGACGGATACGCAGCAGAAGGCAGCGAGCTACATGCAGGCCAACGGCGGTGCGAGTGCGCTCGATGGTGACGGGCTCGCTGAGACCGCGGCGGAAGCGGGCACGGCCTATTACTTCAACAACGTGGGCAACTGCGGCGGACCCGCCAGCTATACCATCTCGGGGCAGACCTTCACGCCCGACCGGCAGAACGTGATGAGCTATTTCGGGCCCTGCCAGCCACCCTGGATCTTCACTCCGCAGCAGATCGCGCGGATGCGCAGCACCCTCCAGCACCCGCTGCGCAGCGCCCTGCTCCAGCCTCCGGCCCCGATGGTGAGCGCCAAGGACCAGCCACCGCCAAAGGCGACGATGCCCAAAGCTCCGCCACCGCGGCCGCCGATACCGCGGCCAGGTACCGGACGTCCGGTACAGCCCGATCCGACCGCTCGCGCGGTGGATCCGTCGCTCACGGAAATCTCCTTAGAGACAGGGCCCATCCGTATCGAGGTCGGCGGCACCGTCGAGCTCCGTGCGACCGGAGACGAGATGCGCTGGGTCCGGGTCGATGCACGTGGAGCCATCGAGCGCGTGTTCCCCGCGGATTCGCGCCTCCTGCAGAATGCGCTGGGTGATCTGATGATCGTCACGGCAGGCGGCGAGGAGCGGCTCGGACGTGCGCGCCCACTTCGCATCCGCCCCCCTCAGCGGTGAGCACGGAAGCCAACCCAAATCAGGAGCGGAGAGCATGCCTGTTCTGCCTTGGACCCTGGTCGTGGCAGCGTTGATCAGCGGCGCGGGGCGGCTCTATGCCCAGGAGCGCACGCCGGTCCGGGCGCCGGTCCCGGTCGTTGTGGTGTCGGGCTCGGCACGCTCCGAATTCCGCGCCTCGCGCGACCGCAGTACTCCGCCCGCTCCCCTGTCGGCCGCCGAGAAGGCCGGCATCTTCGGTGTCGCCCTGAACCTGCACGCGGTACAGCCTCAGGGGCTGGGAAAAGGCATCCGGCTTACGCCAAGCCAACCTTTCCTCGCGAACCAGGGGTCCCTCTTCTTCCAGGCGCCGGTACATGTCTCGGCGCGGGAGAACGGCGGTTACGCCGAGATGGAGCCGCCTCAGGCAACGGGATACACTGGCTGGCATGGGTCCGCCGTCATCTGCGCCTTCCGGCCCACCATGGTGGGCCAACCGCTGCTCATTGACGTGAGCATCTTCTTCCACCCCCCGGGCAACGCTCAGAAAGGCAAGATCCGCCTGCGTAGCAGCGGAATGGAGCTGGATCAGACGCTCGAGCTGCCGAAGGGCAGCCATCACGTTCTCGCGATCTACAAGCCCGCGGACCTGGCGGAGAAACAGATAGTCGTGGCCGTAGACCGGACCGACGGCATGTACCAGAGGTTCACCTTCTATGCCTGCGAGGTCACACCGCACACCTGAAGGGGTGTTCCGCGCCCCAAGCCCAGGCCACGGATCGGTGCCGCACGAAGCCAGAGATGGCGCGAACCAGAGGCGACTCACAGGAGATTCACATGCCAAACCGTTTGATTTCCCGCGTCGCACCAGCGGCCTTTCTCGTGGCGTTCGCGGTGGCGCCCGCGGCGGCGCAGCATGAGCTGACCATCACGGCCTCGCCCAGCCCCAACGAGACTGTGGCCGGCGTGACCACGCTCGCCTTCCGCGCGACCGTGCCTCAGGAACCGTCGGGCCAGCGGAGTTACCGGGTAGTTCTCGGTCCGGCAGCGGCGTTCACCACCGAGGTCAAGAACACAGACGTCGGCTCGGGCACCGTCACTCTGACGTTCTCCGTGACCTACAAGGTGCCCCCCGGCGCCGAGCCTGGCGACAAGCTGTGCTTCATCCTCCAGCGCTACAGCGCGTGGTCGGCAGGCGCAACGCCGGTGGGGGGTGGGTACTTTCCCGTGGATTCGGAGTGCCGGACGGTCAGCACCGCGACCGTCTCGAGAACAACCGCCGCGAACGAGCCGGTCGCGCGCGCCCCCCTGCCCGCTCCCTCGGTGAACATCGCCGACCAGCCGCCGGCCACCGCCGCCCGCGCGCCGCTCCCGCCGCCCGACCTCGCCCTCGCGTACGAGAAGGCGCCGGAGGCGCGGTGGGTCGTCAGCAACATTGGCCAGGGACCGGCCCCGGCGACCGTGCTGCGGCTGAGCCGCGCCGGGCTGCCGGACAAGGACATCGCCATCCCCGCGCTCGCCGCCGCGGCGACGTTCGCGGTGGTCGTCACACCGGATCTGGATGACTACCTCGTCAACGCGAAGGGGATGGTCGATCCGGACGGACAGGTCACGGAGCCGAACGAAGTCAACAACATCTGGCAGTCGGTGCAGAGCCGCTGAGTCCGAGGACGGTGAACACGACGCGATGCCTCACGTCCACCATGCGCTCTCCCGATGAATGATGTCGGTCAGGAGTAGGTGTCGTGATAACCCTGGATAGGAGGTTCGACCAAGCGCACGAGACAGATCTGCTGTTGAGGAGCGTATTCCGGCCCTCGCCGGCTACGACGGCGCGCTCACCCTCGCGCCCCGGCAGCACCCGCTACCGCGTCGCCCGGCAGACCTGGCTCGGCCGCCGAGCGGCTGGGGCTGCGCCGGGCGGCAGTCCGACATTGCGCTCGTCAATCTCGGCGGTGCCTCACTACAACGCCAAGGAGGAGCCACACCATGAGATCCACCGCACCCATACTCCTCCGGAGACGCAGGTCTGAGAGTGGCGGCAGGGGATACGTTTCACGCCGTTTTGGAAATGCGCGAGGCACGTGTGGCGGAGCGCGAGCGTCGGGTCGATCGCGAGATCCACCCGATCCCGCACTCCCGCCGAGCGCTCCGCCAGGACGCTCGTGCTAACAGCCGGGATCGGCTGCGGGTATCGTGATCGGGCTACCCAGGGGGATATTGAAGCGAGTCACGAGCACGACGGCGGGTGTTTCACTCACCACGACTGCGCGGTGCACTTCGTCGGCGACCTCGAAATAGATGGCTCCCGCGCTGTGTACGGGTGTCTCGACGCATTGGCCTTTGGAGGTGAAGCGCTCCAGCTTGATTTGACCTTCTATGACGTAGACGAAGCTGGGACCGGGGTGGGTATGCCACATCCCGGCGCCCGGATTGAACACACTCCTCTGCATCACGATGTCCGAGCGTGTGGTCGAGTGAATCATGAAATCGGGCAGCTGGTGAATGCGGTACGCGTCGATCGACGCGCGGTAGGTGAACGGCTCCGTGGTAACGCTCGCGAGGTCCCCCGCGACTTGATGGAACCCGTGGTCGGCCTGGGATCCGGTCTTGCTCTCTGCCACCGCCGTTGGCGCGACCGACTGGTCGCTGCATGAAGCGAGCACGGTGCCCGCCACAACGAGTGCGGGAAGTACCGGAAATTTCGCGATCATGGTACACCTCCTGATGGACGGTTCGGTGGAGTGATCAGGCCGTGAGACAGGAACGGTGACGCAGCTCGGCGCGGGCGACGTCGCCTTCCTTGCTCCGGCGACGGTGCGCGCCTATGGTAGTCGATGCGGATCATCTCCGAATCGCGCCCGGATCATCCCTTCATCATCTGCGCGTAAGATGTTCTCTCTGAAGCTCTTGGGCGGCGCCGTCGCGTATGGCCCCCAGGGGCCGATCGGCGGACGGCTCGCCCAGCGGCGCCGGCTCGCTCTGTTGGCGGTTCTCGCGCTGGCGGGCCGAAAGCCGGTCAGCAGAGACCGGCTGCTCGCGCTTTTCTGGCCGGAGGCCGACGCGGAGCGCGCCCGTCACAGCCTGGCCGATTCCGTCTACCAGATCCGCAGGGAGCTGAGCGAGAAAGCCGTGGTCTCGGTAGGAGAAGATCTGCTGCTCAATGCCGAGCTGATCGCCAGCGACGTCGCAGAATTCGAGGGGGCAATCGAGAGCGGCGAGCTGCAGGCTGCCGTCGAGATCTACGCCGGTCCCTTGCTCGATGGTTTTCATGTCAGCGATGCACCCGAGTTCGAGCGCTGGGTCGACGGCGAG
>DATHVW010000154.1:0-1525 GCA_035461085.1 Longimicrobiales bacterium
TGCCGGAGTGGCGCGACGAGATCCGGCGTCGGCTGCAAACGGCTCGACTCGGCGGTACGGCGGAGGCCGACATCGTGGAGGAGCTGGTGCACCACCTGGACGACCGGTATGCGGAGCTGCGCGCGCGCGGCGAGAGCGAAGCGGACGCGCGGCGGATCGTGCTGCTGGAGCTGGAAGACGAGCAGACGCTCGGTCGTCGTGTACGTCAGGCGAAGCGCACCCGCCCCGACCCGGTCGCACTCGGTGCGGATGCCGGTCCCGCCGGGGCCGGGGGCGTACGTGGGATACTAGGCGCCATTGTAGAGGATGTGCGTATCGGTCTGCGCATGCTCGGGCGCGCGCCTGCCTTCACCATCGTGGAGACACTGGTGATTGCACTGGCGATCGGTGCGAACACGGCAGTGTTCAGCGTCGTGAACACGCTGCTGCTGCGCCCGCTCCCGGGAGTACACGCGCCGGGCGAGCTGGCGATGGTATACACGAGCGATTACAGCGGCCCGATCTACAGTGCGACCGCGTATCCGGACTACGAGGCGATGCGCGAGAGCGGTGCGTTCGCCGGCATTGCCGTGTACCAGCCGCAGCCGTTCAGTGTCGGCATTGACGACCGTGCCGTCCAGCTCATCGGTGAGACGGTGAGTGCGGATTACTTCAATGTGCTCGGCGTGCGACCGGCTGCAGGTCGGTTCTTTGTGGGCGAGGAGGCGGGCACGGAGGGCCAGGCACCGGTCGTCGTGATCAGCCACAACTTCTGGCAGACGCGACTCAACGGTGCGCCGGATGTGGTGGGCCGCTCGCTGCGTGTGAACGGGCAGATGCTGACGATCGTCGGGGTCGCACCTCCGGCGTATCGCGGTATGCTGCGTGGTCTCCAGGTGGACATCTGGGTGCCGACATCATCGCCGGCTACTGCGGGGAACAACTATTCGCATCGCGGCAATCGGGGACTGTTCGTTGTCGCACGCATGCACGAGGATGCGACGATCGCTGCGACGCAGGAGCGCCTGAACGTCCTCGCCGGTCAGCTCCATGCCGCGTATCCCGACACCTGGACGGACATCAACAATCGGTCGCGCGTACTCACCGTGCTGCCGGAATCCGAATCTCGCCTGCCGCGGCAGGTGCTCGGTCCGGTCGTCGGCGTGGCCGCGCTTCTCATGGCCGTCGTCGGGGTAGTCCTGCTCATCGCGTGCAGCAACGTCGCGAATCTCCTGCTCACGCGCGCGTCCGCGCGACGCGCCGAGATGGGTGTGCGCGTTGCGCTCGGTGCGACTCGCGGCCGTATCATCCGTCAGCTGCTGGCCGAGAGCGTGCTGCTCGCATCCCTCGGCGGCGCCGCTGGTCTGCTGCTCGGCGTGTGGATCACGCAATCGCTCGACCGCGTCCCGCTGCCGGGGTCCATCACGATCGACGTCTCACTGGACGGTCGCGTCGTTCTGTTCGCCGCTGCAATCACGGTCCTGACCGGTGTCCTGTTCGGTCTCGCGCCGGCGCTGCACGGTGCCAGCGCTCCCGCGCCGCTGAT
>DATHVW010000155.1:0-14174 GCA_035461085.1 Longimicrobiales bacterium
GTCCTCGAGTGCATCGAGCGTCGTGGAGATCCGCTGCCGCGAACGCTCCACCGCGTCCTTCGCCTCGTCCACCGTCTGCGGTTCCACCGCGACATCCATCCTGCTGCTCATGAGCACTGCCTCCGTGATGCACGGCCGACCGAACCATCCCCCAGGACGATCGTTGCATCATCCGTTCCGGAGAACGCGCCGGCAGTTCTACGGCAGCGCCCGCTTCGCCTTCGCGGACTCGCGCTCCGGCGGCAGCGGCACGGCTGTCACCACCTCCAGCTCGCCCGGGGTGAAATACCGGGTGGCCGATTCGCCATCCAGCACCACGCCGAGCGCCTGGTTGCGATACTCGGACGCGGCCACGACCACGCCCGTGCGCCCCGTCACCGCGGGGTCCTGCGGCAGCTTGCCCCGCCGCACCTTTACCCTCGTGCCTTCCGGCAGTACTGCTATCGGGATCGACATCCAGCCTCCTGTTTTTCGTGCGCGTAGGATGCCGGCGCGGCGCGGCGCGCGCAATGCCGCGCACGCTTGCCCGGCCCTCGCCGCGCCAATATCTTGCCGCCTCGCGATCAGCTCTTACGGAGAACAGTATGGCAACGGAATCCACCAGCCCACCTCAGAATACGGTCGCCCTCGGGGCCGGCTTCGGCATCGGCATCCTCTGGTGGGTGATGGCCGTCACATGCTTCTGGAGCTCGTACCGCGGATACGACCACGGCCGCTACGACTGGGGGCTCATCTGGGGGCTCATCGGCCTGCTCCTCGCCGCCGCCGGTACGGCCGCGATGGTCGGGACGTGGTGGCATCTGTCGAGGGTGAAGCAGCACTGAGGGGGACTACCGCGCATCCTTCCAGAACCCGAGCAGCCGCGCTTCCACAGCACTCGGATTCCTGCGATACAGCTCCAGCCACTCGGCGAACGACGGCAGCTCGAGCTGCTGTGTCAGCACTTCCGTAACGCGCTCGACCACGCCGCGGTACGACGACAGATCGTCACCCTCCGGCGGCACCGGCGACGCCGGACGCTCCGCGGCCGGCGCATCGTCGCGTGACGAACGCTCCGCCAGCTCGAAGATCTCGTCGGGACTCAGCGCCAGGAAATGATCCGCGACCTGCGCCGAGCACCAGTCCAGGTACTTCGCGCGCAGCACGCGTTCATCATCCGTGGGTGACGACGGCTCCGTTCGCTTTCCCGTATTTGTAATGATGTTGCTCTGCTGCTGGTGATCGCCCCGGAGGTCTCCCATGTGGGAGGGCCGATTCCTCCAGGCGCGTCCGGCACCAGTACGTCCTGCTGGATACGCTACGCTCGCTGCCGCGCGGCCGTCAAGTTTCTTCGCGCTTCGCTCCGAACGCCGTACGGGTGGCGAGATGGTCGAATATCGTCCGCCTGGTCACTGCGTAAAGCACCATTCTGCTCAGCATTTCCGGGTCTGACTTCTGCACCTGTTCCACTTCCGCTGCAACGCTCTTCGGCAGCTTCACCTGCAGGTCAACGGCACACGTTTCCCACATTCTTCTCGCCTCTTCGCCCCTCGATTTTTCAGAATTTTTCGGAATGGAAGCAACCCTCTGTCATGCGCGGACAGAGGCCGCGTGATTGCTCGAGCAAGTGGCACCCAAGATAGAAGTGAGCCACACGTCAGTCAAGCATGTCCCGTAATTGACAACGCCGCAACCTGTTACGGGATGTCGTTGCAGGAGCGCAACTTACACGACCGCCTCACAGTGTCGCATGCGTGCGAATCAGCACGGCTCGAACATCGCATATCAACTCGTTTGCTTTCGGGAAAACGTGCCGCCGTGCGGAGTTCCGCGACCGGTATCCCGGAAAAACGTCACTGCCGAAAATTGCAGAATTTGGAAAAAATGGGGGAGCGCGCGAATGGCGTCCGTCACAGTGCCGTCGCTTGACCATTACCTGGAGCGCGATTAGCGTGAGACTGCCGCGGGACGTGGGTGCAGGTGAGAGGCGATGCGGCGAATCCCGACCGGTGCGCGCAGGACGTGCGCTCGCAGTGAAATGACCTTCCCGGGTACACATGACACGGTCCGGCCGCCGCAGAGCAGAGAGGCAAGGCACGTGAGCGATGCCGACCGCCTGCGGTGCCGCTCGTTCTGCTTTCTGGAACGCGGTGGTGAGCGCTGGACCGCCTTTCTGATCACGTATCCGCGACCGGACGGCCAGTGGCGGGGATACTTCACGTTCCGGTCGGCACTGATGACGGCCGGGCCGGGTGAGATCCGGACAGCCGACCTGTTTCTGGAGCGGGACGAGGCGACAGTCGATCAGCGCGCGCGTGGTCTTGGTCGCCCACTGCTGCTGGCCCTGCTCGATTCGGCACTGTCAACGCATGAGCGCCGCAGTGGCGGCACGCCGGAGCTGCATCGCTGGTTCAGGCAGGAGATGAAGCGCAGTGCCAGCCAGCGGGAGGGCGAGTGGCAGCGGCGGGAGCCGCCGACGCTGGAGCGGTTGCGCGCGCTGTACGATTCCTATCGTCTCGATCAGGTGGCGCATCTGATCGCGCTGCTCGACCCGGCGGATTTCCGCGAGATGGTGGAAGTGCTGCTCTCGGGACGCCGTATCGACTATCGGGAGAGCGACCGCTTCCAGATGGCGATGGGTGTCGTGCAGGAACTGGAACGGCGCCTGCCGCTGCCTCCGTTCGAGGTGTGGGTCAGCGACTATCTGGCGCACCCGGATCAGTATCGCCGCTACGCGTTCGAGCTGCACCGCGGAGAGGATCTGCCGTGAGCAGCTGAGACATACCTGCGGAAAGGAAACGGCCGCGCGGTGCGATTGCACTGCGCGGCCGTTCTCTCAGTCAGCGTGTCCGTGTCGTCATCCGCCGATCGCGCGGATGGCATTGATGCCGGCCGGCACCGTGCGCGTCAGGACGACCACGAGCAGCGGGGGCACCACGACGCGGAGCGTCCACAGCCAGCCCACCATGATGCTGCGGATGCCGGGCGACGCGCCCTCGGCGAACATCTCGATGCGCTTGCTCGGCGGGCCCCAGCCGACGAGCAGTGCGAGGAACAGCCCGCCGAGTGGCAGGAACACCTCGGATGCGATCGCATCCATGGCGCCCAGGATGTTGATGTCGCTCGCGGGCAGTATGCCGAGCAGTGCGATCACGATGCCCATCGTGATCGACGCCTTGCGGCGATCGAACTTCGACTCGTCGATGACGGAGGATACCACGACTTCCAGCAGCGCGATCGCCGATGTGATGGCGCCGATGAAGAGCGCACCGAAGAACAGCAGCCCCACGGCGCGCCCCGTCGGCCCCATCGCCTGGAAAGCGCCCGGTAGCGATATGAACAGCGCACCCACGGTGCTCTCGCTGACGGCGTTCTGGAGCCCGAGTGCGAACACGACCGGGAATACGACCAGGCCGGCAATGAACGCGACGCTGAAATCCGACAGCGCGATGATCGCCGACTCGCGCGGCAGATTCGTGTCGCGCTGGAGATAGCTCGCGAACGTGAGCATGGCGCCCATGCCGAGGGACAGCGAGAAGAAGGCCTGGCTGGTCGCGGCGGCGACGGTATCGAGAGACAGCAGCTCGTCGAAGCTCGGAGTCAGGTAGAAGCTGTAACCCTCGCCGGCTCCGGTCAGCGTCGTTGCCCAGACGGCGAGCCCGACGAGGATGAGGCCGAGCACCGGCATCATGACGGTGCTGACGCGCTCGATTCCCTTCTTCACGCCGCCGGCCACGATCAGGATCGTGATGCTCATGAAGGCGAGGTGATAGAGGACGGGTGCGATCCCGCTCGTCACCTGTCCGAAGTATTCGCCCGCGTCGGCAGGGAACGGTGACAGGATGGCGTCGAGTGCATACCGCGTCACCCAGCCCGCGATGACGGCATAGTAGGCGAGGATGAGGAAGCCGGCCGCGACGAAGAGGAAGCCGAGCGGTACCCAGGCAGGCCCGCCCGCCTTGCGCAGTGCACCGATCGGGCTGAGGCGGGTCGCCCGGCCGAGCCCGAACTCCGCGATCATGACGGGAATGCCGACCATGAACGTCAGGAACACATAGAACAGGACGAAGGCCGCGCCGCCGTGCTCGGCGGTCGCATAGGAGAAGCGCCACATGTTGCCGAGGCCGACCGCGGAACCGACCGCGGCAAGGAGGAAGCCGAGTCGGCTCCCCCACATTTCACGGCCGGCGGTTTCGCCTGCGCCTGTACTGGTTCCGGCAGTCGGATGGTGGTTCACGGCGTCATCCCGGAAGAAGTTGTGATGTAGGATCGGCGGAGCCGCCGCACCGAAATGTGCAGGGACGGCGGCGCCGCAGCAACCTTGACGTGCTCAGATGCCGAGGTCCACGACGACCGGCCGCTCGCCGGAATAGTCGTAGAAGCCGCGTTTCGTCTTGCGGCCGAAGTAGCCGAACGAAACCATGCGGCGCAGCAGCGGCGGCGGCGCATAGCGTGTCTCGCGAAACTCCTCGAACATGATCTCGGCGATGTAGTACAACGTGTCGATGCCGACGAAATCGCACAGCGTGAACGGTCCCATCGGGTAGCCGGTGCCGAGCGTCATGCTCTTGTCGATGTCTTCCGTCGTGGCCAGGCCCTGCTCGAGGCAGCGGATGGCATCGAGCATGTAGGGCACGAGCAGCCGGTTGACGATGAAACCCGACGTGTCCTTCGCTTCCACCGGCTCCTTGCCGAGCGTCTTTGCGAAGTCGTATGCAGTCCTGAATACGTCCTGCTCCACGGCGATGGTCCGCACGACTTCCACCAGCTTCATGACCGGCACCGGATTGAAGAAGTGCAGGCCGACGAAGCGGTGCGGCCGGTTGGTAGCGGCGGCCATGGCGGCAATCGTCAGCGAGCTGGTGTTGCTCGCGAAGATCGTGTGTTCGCCACATACGCCATCGAGCGTGCGGAACATCTCGTTCTTCAGCTCGATGTCCTCCGTGACCGCCTCGATCACGATGTCTACATCTTTCAGAGCTTCGAGAGATGTCGTGAACTTCAGCCGGCCGAGCACCTCGTCGCGTACGGCGCTCTCGAGCTTGCCTTTCTCTACGGCACGGTCGAGGCTCTTCGTGATGTTTGCACGGCCGCGGGCGACCAGGTCGTCGTTCAGCTCGCGCACCCACGTCTCATATCCCGCCTTCGCCGAGATCTCGGCGATGCCGCTCCCCATCAGGCCGCAGCCGAGCACCCCGACCCTGCGGATTTCACTCATGGATCAACCCCTCCTGTTCATTGGCGCGGGCAATATGGGGGGACGGGCGTGTGAGTGAAAGTCGGCCGGCGTCGGGCATGGGCACCGCCACAGCGTTTGCAGAGGCCAGGGGTAGCCCGGAGGCCAGGTCAGGTGCGGTCGCCGAACAGGCGCAGCTGCAGCTTGCGGCGCCACGGGGCGGGTGGCGGGTCCAGCCGGTCGCCGCGCTCGAGCCGGTCCAGCAGGCCCGTAAGCTCCATCTTCGCGGAGAACACACGGGTGCGGAACCGCGATGCGGCGACGGATACCGTCCCCGCAACGGTGCCGGCCATGCCGCCACCGAACGCGATGATCTCCGGAATCGTGCCGAGCACGTCGGGCGTGATCGATGACGCCAGCATCGCCGTGAACCCGCCCGTGACCAGTCCGAGCAGGCCGCCGAGCATGACACCGCTCCGGACGGCTTCGCTGCGTGCGTCGCTCAGGTCGATGTCGAAGCGGACGTGTGAGTCATCCTCCGGCAGCGAATGGACACCGACCATTACACGAGAAGCGCGCGATATCGTGTGGCGGCTGTTCGGCCGGGCGAGAGCGCGCGCGAGACTCGAGATCGTGTCGTCCGCCGGCACGAACGCGATCGTGTCGCCCTTCCGCCGGACGATCTGGAGATACTCGCGCGTGACGAGATAGTCCTCGACGCGGCGGAGCGCCGGATCCTTGCGCGTCGGCACCACTCGATTGACGGAAAAGACGGCCGGTCCGAAGTACCGGTCATACCAGCGCGGCTGGACTTTCAGGTCCGGCAGCTCGAAGAGCGCCTGACGGACGTGATGCAGTGGCAGGCCCAGCTCCGATGCGATGCGGAGTACCTCATCCTCCGAGAGGTTGTCCTCGGGATCCGTCTCCTTCAGCGACAGCTCCGCCGCACGACGGATGACGTGCTCGAAATCCACGCGTGCGATGGACCGCGCCGCGACCTCCGGCGTCTGCGCCGGGTCGGGCGGCGCGCGCTGCGGCCGTTCCGGAGGTCCTGATTCCATGACTATCCGCGCGGCCCGGCGGCAGGTTCATCGGGTCCGCGCAGCTCCGCCGTTGCCGCCTCCGGTCGCCCTGCCCCCGCCATGTCCATACGCGGCAGCGGCAGGGCAGGCTGCGCTGAAGCGTCGGCATTCACGGAGCCGGCCATCCCGGCCGCGCGCTCGATGAACGGCCTGAACAGATCGATGGGGATCGGAAAGAGCGTGGTGGAATTGTTCTCGGTCGCGATCTCTGCGACCGTCTGCAGGTAGCGCAGCTGGAGCGCGGCCGGCTGCTGCTGCATCACGCGCGCGGCCTCGGTCAGCTTCTCCGATGCCTGCAGCTCGCCTTCGGCGGCGATCACCTTTGCGCGCCGCTCCCGCTCCGCCTCCGCCTGCCGCGCCATCGCACGCTGCATCTCCTGCGGCAGATCGATGTCCTTGATCTCGACCGCTGTCACATCGATGCCCCACGGATCGGTGCCTTCATCGATGATGCGGCGGATCATGTCGTTCAGGTGGTCGCGCTCCGCCAGCAGCTGGTCCAGCTCGGCGTGACCGACGACACTGCGCAGCGTCGTCTGCGCGAGCTGACTCGTCGCGAACAGATAGTCCTCGATGATGATCGTCGCCTTCTCCGGATCGGCCACGCGGAAGTACACGACAGCGTTCACCTTGATGGACACGTTGTCACGCGTGATCACATCCTGTGGCGGGATATCCATCGCGACGATGCGCAGCGGCACCTTCACCATACGCTCGAGCCCGAGCGGGAGCAGGAAGATCAGACCGGGTCCGCGCGCCCGTGTCAGCCGGCCGAGCCGGAACACCACACCGCGCTCGTACTCGCGCAGCACCCGCAACGACGACGCGATCACGCTGACCGCAGCAAATGCCGCGATGCCCAGCGGAACGATCAGGTCAACCATGTCGAGTCCCTTTCGTCTGGTGCTCCGCCGGGCTGCACCTTCCCGTCTCCATGGTGCCCCGGCTGAGGCGTGTCTCCTGCGGTGCGGCGTCGAGCCGCGGTGCCCCGTGTGGCTACAGCGCTTCGACGACCACCGCCATGCCCTGCCCGCCGCCGATGCATGCGGCGCCCAGGCCGTAACGGCCGCCGCGGTGACGCAGCTCGTGCAGGAGGTTCACCGTGATACGGGCGCCCGATGCCGCGAGCGGATGCGTGATCGCGATGGCGCCGCCGTTGACGTTCGTCTTCTCCGGATCCAGCCCGAGCTCCTTCGCCACGGCCGCGAACTGCGGAGCGAACGCTTCGTTGATGTCCACGAGGTCCATCGCATCGAGCGGCAGCCCCGCCCGATCGAGCGCCTTCCGTGCGGCAGGGGCCGGGCCGATGCCCATGATCTCCGGATCCACGCCGGCGATGCCCCAGCTGACGAGCCGGCCGAGCGGCTTCAATCCCTTGCGCTCCGCCCAGTCCGCGCCGGCGATGACGACCGCCGCGGCGCCATCGCCTATGCCGCTCGCGTTGCCCGCCGTGACGAGTCCGTCCTTCCGGAAATACGGACGGAGCGCTCCGAGCGCTTCCATGTTGGCGTCCGGACGCATGTGCTCGTCCGCGTTGAACATGGCCTCGCCTTTCCGCGTCTTGACGGGAACGGGCTCGATCTCCGTCTGCATGCGGCCCTCGTCCCAGGCCTTCTTCGCTCGCTGCTGCGAACGCACCGCGACCTGGTCCGCCTCCTCTCGCGTGATGCCATACTGCTCCGCGAGCTTCTCCGCCGTCTGGGCCATGGACAGGTCGCACTGCGTGTCCGTCAGCGCCGTCCACAGCAGGTCCTCGAAGTTGCCGCCCGGCTCACCCAGCCGCAGGGCGCCCCAGCGCGCGCCGCGGATGACGTGCGGCGCCTGACTCATGCTCTCCGCACCTCCGCACAGCGCCACCTCCGTCTCCCCCAGCAGGATCTGCTCGGCGCCGCTCACGATGGCCTGGAAGCCGGAGCCGCACAGGCGATTCAGTGTGAGCGCCGGCACCTCGATCGGAACGCCGGCACGCAGGCCGACATGGCGCGCGAGATAGATCGCGTCACCCGATGTCTGCAGCGCATTGCCGAAGATGACGTGACCGATATCGGCCGGATCCACGCCCGCTTCCCGGATCGCCGACTTCGCGGCGTGGACCCCGAGGTCCGTCGCGCTGAAGTCCTTGAGCGAACCGCCGAACGTGCCGAACGGTGTCCGCCGGCCGGAGAGAAACACGATGTCCTTCGACTGGCCCTGTGTACTCATGGAGTGTGCTCCGCTTCGCTTCGCGGGTCCCCGGCTGCGGATGACAGCCATGCGCCGCGACTGGTGGTCTGCGTGATTGCGATACTGCCCATCATACCCTGCAGCCGGCAGGACGCCCCGCCGTATCAGTGAGGCGGCGCCTCACGCGCCGTTGAGAAAGCCTCACCGCGTCAGTGAGAGGCGCGACCGCGTCAGTGAGGCGGCGCCGCGCCCCCATCCAGGTAGGGCAGGAACTCCGCCTTGCTGTGCGCGCGTGCGTACGCCTCCTCGGGCGAAACCACCTTCTTCATGAGGTAGTCGAGGATGGCCTGATCCATCAGCTGCATGCCATCCTTGCGCCCTGTCTGGATCATGCTGGTGATCTGATGCGTCTTTGCCTCGCGGATCATGTTCCCGATCGCGGGCGTGCCGACCATGATCTCGAGCGCCGCCACGCGCCCGGAGCCGTCCGCCTTGCGCAGCAGCTGCTGCGCAACGACGCCGCGCAGCGTTTCTGCCAGCATCGCGCGCACCTGCTCCTGCTCATCGGCCGGAAACACGTTGATGATGCGGTCGACGGTCTTCGCCGCGGAGCTGGTGTGCAGCGTGCCGAACACGAGATGTCCGGTCTCTGCAGCGGTCAGCCCGAGCGAGATCGTCTCGAGGTCGCGCATCTCGCCGACCAGGATGACGTCCGGGTCCTCGCGCAGCGCGGCGCGCAGTGCGGTTGCGAACGACTTTGTATGGTTGCCGATCTCGCGCTGGTTGACCAGGCCTTTCTTGTTCACGTGCACGAACTCGATGGGATCCTCGATGGTGAGGATGTGGTCCGGCTTCGTCTCGTTGATGAGATCGACCATCGCGGCGAGTGTGGTACTCTTGCCGGAGCCGGTCGGTCCGGTCACGAGCACGAGGCCTTTCGTCAGCTTGCAGAAACGGCGCACGCCCTCCGGCAGGTTCAGCTCATCGGCAGAGAGAACGGTGCTCGGGATGGTGCGCATGACGCAGCCCATCCCTTTGCGCTGACGGAACACGTTGACACGGAAGCGGGCGACATCCGCCACTTCATAGGCGAAGTCGATGTCACTCGCCTGCTCGAACTCCGCCTTCTGCGCGGGCGACATGATCTCGTACAGCAGCGCCTGCATGTCGGCCGGGGTGAGATCGCGGAATTTCACGCGCGTCAGCTCGCCGTGCTGCCGCATGATGGGCGGGGAGCCGACGGTGAGATGCAGGTCGGAGCCCTTCTGCTGCACCATCAGGCGCAGGAACTGATCGATCTGAGCCATGACTTCCTGGTTCAGCGGTGGAGCGCGCGGAGCTGCCAGGTGAACCGCCCGGGCTCACCGGAAATCGTCAGCAGCCAGTTTACGCCCCAGTCCTGTGTCGGGGTCTCATCCAGAGGTTCGTGCATCAGGATGAGCGCGAGCGGCGCAGCCCGGAGCAGGCCACGCAGCGGATATCCCTCGGCGGGAAGGTCCAGCGTGACGGCGTCGAGCTCGTACGTCGCCACGGTCTCCGCGAACGTGTCGCTCTGTTCGCCCCGCAGCGTATACACGGATCCACCTTCACCGGTCTCGTTCACGTGCAGCGCGCGCACGTGTTCGCCGACGGCGATGGACGGGATCAGCGGCAGCAGCGCACGTGCGGACTCCAGCCGCTCCGCCTGCACCGCGATCCGTGCGGAGCCGCTGCGCCACAGCAGCCGCAGCTCCGTCATCAGCGTCGGCGGCAGCACCAGCTCCGCCGCCGCGGGCGCCAGCGGCGCGTTCTGCAGCGGCCGGAACAGCAGCTCCGCGCCGCCCGCACCGACCAGCGCCTGTGCCTCGAGCGGCAGCGTCATGCCGGCGTGCTCCACCTCCGCCTCCCACTCGACGTGGCCGTCCTGTTCGGCGCGCACGCGCGCCACGGGGGCCGGCCGGATCTGACCGTCCAGCGCGGCCTCCCAGCCATCGGCGAGCGGTGCGCGATGCGTGCGTCCGCGCGCGCGCCACCAGCCCGTGGCCTGCGAGCCGCGGATCGAGATGCCGAAGCGCTCCGCACCGTGCGACAGTGCGCGCGCGACGAAATCACCTGCGGCCCGTTCCCGTTCGCGCACACTCAGCGCGTCATCGCGCGTGTCATAGACCGCATGGATCAGCTCGCGAATGCGCGATGCGGATGCGAGCGCCATCTCGACCTGCAGTCCCGTCCGCTTGCTCAGCTCGTCGGTGACCTCGCGCGTCAGCGGCTCCGCGACCACCACCGTGACCAGACGACCGGCACGCACGATCGGCACGGCCATGTGCGCGAGCGCCCAGTCGGCGGGAACGAGGTGCGCCACATCACGGTCTACGGCGTCCGCGTGCGGGAAGATGAACGGCAGATCGAAGTGGTTGGCGAGCGCCCAGTCGGCTTCCTCGCGCGACAGGATTCCGAGCGAGACCAGGCCCTGGCCGAAATAGCCGCCATGTGCGCGCTGATACTCCAGCACCCGCTCCACGTCCGCCTGCGTGATGCGTCCCGACTCGAGCAGGATCGCGCCGAGCGGCCGCCGGTGCTGTGTCTCCTCTGCCATCAGAATCCAGCCTCTCTCAGATCGCGGCACACCCAGTCGCCCACCGCATCAGTGCCCAGGTCTCCGCCCAGGTCGGGCGTGGTGTGACCACCCGCCACCGCGCGCTGCGCGCTGGATTCAACCGCGTCTGCGACAGCAGCGTGACCGAGGTACCGCAGCATCAGCGCCGTCGTCATGATGGCGGCCAGCGGGTTGGCCCGGTTCGTCCCTGCCAGGTCGGGCGCGGAGCCGTGCACCGGCTCGAACAGCCCGACGCGTCCGGGGTGCAGGCTCGCGGACGGTGCGAGGCCGAGACCGCCGACCAGCGCGGCTGCGACATCGCTCAGGATGTCGCCGAACAGGTTGGGCGCGACGATGACATCGTAGCGGCCGGGACGCAGCACCAGGTCCATGGCGAGGGCATCGGCATAGACGGCGTTGCGCTCGACGTCGCCGAACTCCGCACCGACTTCCGCAAACACGCGACGGTACAGCCCGCCCGCGTTCGGCATCGCGTTCGCCTTGTCCGACAGCGTTACGCGTTTGCGGCCGTTCGCACGGGCGTACTCGAACGCCGCCCGGATGATGCGCTCGGCGCCCTTGCGCGTGTTGATGTCCTCCTCGATCGCGATCTCGTCCGCAGTCCCCTTCTTGAACGTGCCGCCCATGCCCACGTAGACGCCTTCCGTGTTCTCACGGAAGATGACCATGTCCACATCCTCCGGCCGCACGTCACGCAGCGGCGACATGCCGCTCTCGAACAGACGGATCGGACGCAGGTTGATGAAGAGGTCGAGCTGGAAGCGCATGCCGAGCAGAATGTCGCGCGCATGCACGTTGTCGGGTACGCGCGCGTCGCCCATCGCGCCCAGGAAGATCGCGTCGTAGTCAGTGCCGAGCTCGTTCATCTCGGCTGGCGTGATCGTGACCCCCGTATCGAGGTAGCGCTGTGCGCCGAGATCCCATTCCACGAGGTCGAGCGGGATCCGCGCCTCCTCCCGCACGCAGCCGAGAACCTTCACGGCCTCCCGCGTTACATCCACACCGATCCCGTCACCGGGGATGACTGCGATTTTCGACATGGCGGGAGTATAGGCGCAGCAGAGAGATGCGGCCAGTCAGCGGGCGCTGACCGTGAGCCGTCCGCGCGCGCTGTGCGTGGAGCAGAGAAACGGATAGTCGCCCGGCGGCGCACCATCCAGTGTGACCACCCATGCGGAGCCGCTCGTGATCAGCGGCGGACTGCGCATCTGACCGGTGCGCTCCAGCCAGTCGCGTGCGTCGGTTGCGAGTGCCGTGCTCTCGAAGACGATCGCGTGGCCGCCATTGTCGGTCGCCGCGAAGCGGACGACGTCGCCCGTGTGCGCCTCAATCGCGGCGGGATCGAAATCACCGTCCGCCGCACGTCGCACCTCCACCTCGACCAGAGTCACGCCCTGCTCCAGCCGGATGGTGTCGTTCGCCAGCTCGAGCGTGCGCGGGCCGGGATCGACACCCGGCGCGTCATCGCACGACACGACGAGCGCCAGCATGAACAGGGCGCCGGCACGCGCTGGGTGGCGTACCGGCGCCCTGCTTCTGCGCTGCACCAGATCAGCCGCCGTGGCTGAGTGCGTAGACGTATGCAGCAACCTGGCGGATCTGCTCATCAGACAGCTGGATCCCGCCCATCGCCGGCATCGGTGCGGTAAACTGAACCGGCTGGGGCACGCCCGTCCGCACGATCTCCATGATCCCTTCGTACGAGCCGTCCGTGTTCAGCCACTCCTGGTCCGTGAACGCCGGTCCGAGCACGGAGCCGACGCCGTTCGCGCCATGGCAGCTGAAGCAGATCTGCTGATTGAAGATCTGCTCGCCCTGCGCGACCATCTCCTGCGTCACACCCTCCGGCAGCTCCACGTTGGCGCCGACGGTCGACTGAGGCGGCTGCTGCGGCTGCGGCGCCGGTGTTTGCGTATCGACACCATCGGCGGGCTCGTCCGCCGCATCTCCTGCACATGCTGCCAGCAGCACCACTGCCGCCGTGGCCAACAACCTGCTCCGTCCCCACTGTCCCATCACGTTCTATCTCCTTGACTCGGGTATGCAGCGACGCGTAACCGCCCTGCGCTGCAGCGCGCATAATCCGTCGCGCATGGCATCACGTCAAGATCACGCAAAGCGCGAGCCGCTTGCCGGAGCAGCGTCGCGCGAGCGATATCACGGCCCCGGCCGGCGGAGCATCTCGCGGGCGTCCGCCGGCGCCCGCCTCAGCCATTCCGCGGCCGCCGTGGTATCGCCGCTCCGGGTCAGCGCCTGTACCAGGCCCACCCAGTTGAGCGGGTCTGCGGCGTCGATCTCCACGGCCCGCTGGAACTGCTGCCGCGCGAATTCGGGCCTGGCGAGGTCCATGAAGAGATAGCCGAGCTCGCGCCGGATGGCGGCGTCGCCGGCGTCGTGTGCCGCCGCGGCCTGAAGCAGCTGCGCCGCCTCCTCGTGACGACCGTCGCGCCGCAGGATGCGCGCGAGATACAGCCGCGCCGTGTTGTCGTCCGGGTCCTGCTGCAACGCCGCACGGAAGCCCTGCTCGGCTTCCGCGTGGCGCCCCTCCGCGAACGCCGCGATCCCTTCCTCGAGCGGAGACCCGCCCGACAGCAGGAACACCGCGGCCACGGCCGCAATCAGCACCACCAGCGCAGCGCCCGCGAGTACGAGCGGCCGCGTCTCCGCAGTGTTCCACCGGCGTCGGGTTGGTGCCCGGGCAATCGCGACCTCCGCGGCGGCCGCGGGTCGCGGCTCTTCCACCTCGACGGTCGTGTTCGCCGCCCGGCGTGCGACGCCGTGCACTTCCTCGATCACGCACCGCACAACTTCACGTGCGTTGTCCGCATCCGCCGCGCGCACCGTCCCCGACTCCGCCCGCTCCAGTGCCTGACGAAGCTCGTGCACCCGGCCGGCCAGTCCAAGCGACACGAACTCGCGACGGCGCAGCTCGAGCATCACCGCATCGGCGCTCATGAGGTCCTGCGACAGCGCAGTCAGTCGTATCCTGTCGGGAGCACTCGCGTCACTGCGCAGCAGCGTCCGCAGCGTGCGATCGACGGCATGCCACGTCGCCCGCAGCGCTTCCGTCAGCACCGCGGGCGACTCGTAGGTGTCCAGCTGCTCGATCGCCGGCTCCGCCTCCTCCAGCGGGCGGAGCACGCGACCCGTCTCGATCATGGACTCAATACTCGATTTC
>DATHVW010000156.1:0-2914 GCA_035461085.1 Longimicrobiales bacterium
GGGGTGCGCGCCGCCGGGACGGAGTCTTACTTGCCCTTCATCACCGGGGCCATCGGCTGAAGCGCCTGGAAGACGCAGCCGGTGGACTCGACGGGCACGTACAGGTACTCGACATCGTTGACCTCATCGCGCAGGTCATCGCGCTCGTCGAGGATACGGCCGAGATCGCCCGTGCGATCCGCGGCGCGTGCATCGGCGAGGGCGTCGACGATGTCGGCGACCTCATCGCGGTCCGCATAGACCGGGTAACCGTTGACCGTGCCGAGATAGGCGAGGTCACCGGCCTCGATGTAACGAGCGCCCTGATAGCTCACGTACTCGAAGCGCTCGGTGCCCACCGTCATGACGAGCGGCTCGCCGCGGACGTACCAGTCCGCATCACGCACCACCATCACCGAACCAACGGCGTTGCTGAGCGGTACGCGCGCACCGTTCATCATCACGACCGTGTCACGCGTGGCCGGACGATAGTACGCGCTCTGCATGCGCAGGCCGCTCGGCACGGTCGGATCGACGACGCAGACGGAGACGGCCTCTTCGACCGGCTCGGGCGCTGGCGTCGGCGTCGGTGCGGGTGCGGGCGGCGGTGCGGGCGCCGGAATCACGGTCACACGCTCTGCCTGCTGCAGCCCCATGAGCAGGTGCAGCCCGACCTGACCCGAAATTTCGTGCACTGTCTGGCCAACCGACTCGTCGGCGAGCGAGAGATCGGTGGGATCGAGCGCATAGACTTCCGGCTTGTAGATACGATCGTTCACCTCGAGACGCAGCGCGAAGTTCGGCGCGAGCCGCACATCCGTGCCCAGTCCGACCAGACCCATGAAACGCGTCTGCTCCGGCAGACCGAACGGTCCGGCCGTTACGGTGCCGCCGGTTACGTTGAACGGTCCGCAGAACACTTCGTCGCCATCGGCATCCACGCACGCGAACTCATCGCCCGCCGGATTGATCCACTTGGCGCCCGCACCCAGAGCCAGATACGGCAGCACCTCCGTGCCCATCCACTCCGGGTTCGGCTGTGCAAACCGCCACAGCAGGTCCAGTGAGCCGCTCCACAGGTTGACGCTGCTGATCAGCTCTGCTTCCGTGTTGTCGTGAACGAGCGGACGATCGGCGTACGTGCCGTTCAGCCGCAGTCCGATGTTCGGCCGCGCCCAGAAGCCGAGCTGCGTTCCCAGCAGCAGGCCGGACTCGAACTTCACATCATCCATATCCGAATCGTCCGGCGTTCCCAGCTCTTCACCATCGAGCAGGGCACGGTACCATGAATAGCCGCCGTTCACACCCACATCCCAGCGATAATTCTGCGCCGAGACAGGACCGGCGATCATCGGCACCAGTACTGCCGCCGTAATCGCGATCTTACCTATACTTCTCATATCTCACTCCTCTGAATCTGTTTGGCGTGCCTGCCGGACGTGACAACCGCTACGGCGTGCTCCGCCCCTGAGTTCCTCTGCATGGAACCGCGCCGGTGGGTTGCAGGAAGCTTGCCAGTGCCTGCAAGTCGTTGGCGCCAGAGGATTTCGGGACGTCTCGCTGGCGGGTGCACGACTGCACGGCCAGGGTCACGACCGATTGGAAGGCCCGGGTTGGAGTGGTGGTCGGCATCCGGACAGAGCCTGCTCGATGGGGTCACGAGGGCGGTCGGGAGGGCAAAGCAAAAGCCGCGGAGCCCATGTGGACTCCGCGGCTTCTGTCGCCGGGCCAGGGACCCGGCAGGTCCGGTGCCGCACTGCGCGGCGCCGGACCGGTCCAGGCCTTACTTACCGCCCTTGCGCACGTCCTCCTGGAGCGCAAGCGGCTGGAAGCGGCAGCCGTACGGATCGAGCGGAACATACAGGTAGGAGACACCCTGAACCGTGTTACGGATCTGGGCGTTCCCGGCCAGAATGGTTCCGAGCTCGACATTCGTCCCACCAGCGCGGGCCGTGTTGATCGCCGTGATCACATCCGCGACCTCATCGCGATCCGCATAGATCGGATAGCCGTTGACGTTGCCAATGTAGACGATCTGGCTCGGCTCGATGATCGTGCCCGACTGGTAGGGCAGGTACCGCAGCGTCTCGCGGTTGACCGTGACCGTGAGCGGCTCGCCGCGCATGTACCAGCCTGCGTTGCGGGCGACCATCACATCCGTTCCGACGAACGTCGCGAGCGGAGTTGCCGTTCCATTCACCATCACGATCGTGTCGCGCTGCGTGACACGGTACGTCGCTGCCTGCATCCGGAGTCCACCGGTTGCACTCGGATCGATCACGCAGACCGTGACCGCTTCCTCACGCGGTGCCGGCGGCGGCGGCGGCGGCGGCGGCGGCGGCGGCGGCGGCGGCGGTGCTACTGCCACCGGCGGCGGCGCTGCCACGCCGAACAGGAGATGGAACCCGAGCTGAGCACCGATCTCATGCACGAGCTTGCCGAGATTCTCGTCGTTCGAAGCGGTCAGGGCCGTGCCCTCAGCCGCGTAGAACTTCGGCTTGTACATGCGATCGTTGATTTCGAGACGGAGCGCACTGCGCGGCGAAAGCCGGAAGTCCGCACCCAGCCCGACCAGACCCATCAGGCTCGCACCCTCGTCGAACAGCAGCATGTCCGCCGTGTTCGTCGTCGGGAAGATCGGGTTGCAGTCGAACTGCTCGCCATCCGAGTCCGTGCAATCCCTGTCGCCTGCCGGGTTGATCCACTTGCCGCCGATTCCGAGTGCCAGGTAGGGCAGCGTCTCGCGCCCGATCCATGACTCGTTCGGCTGACGCAGACGGATCAGCGCGTCGATCGAACCACTCCACAGGTTCACGTTACCGAACAGGTGGCTGTCCTCGCCCAGATGCGCCAGATCCTCATCCGTCTTCAATGGCCGCTCCGAATACGTACCATTGGCTCGAATCCCGAAGCGCGTCGACGGCCATACCGTGAG
>DATHVW010000157.1:0-9787 GCA_035461085.1 Longimicrobiales bacterium
CTCGAGCCCGCCGACGATCAGCCGCTTCAGGTACAGCTCATCGGCGATGCGCCGGTACAGCCGCATGTCGAGCGCGTTGTGATGCGTCACGAACGGTCGCGCCGACGCGCCGCCGTACAGCGGCTGAAGCACGGGCGTCTCCACCTCGACGTAGCCGCGCTCATCGAGGAAGCTGCGCAGGGCCGTCACGATGCGGGAACGAGCCCGGAACACGGCCCGCACGTCCGGGTTCACCGCGAGGTCGGCATACCGCTGCCGGTAGCGCTGCTCCACGTCCGCGAAGCCGCCGAACGTACGCTCCTCGCCGCTTTCCTCGTCGATGCCCTTCTTGCCGAACGGCAGGGGACGGAGCGCCTTCGCGAGCAGCTGGAACGACGAGACGCGCACGGATACTTCACCCGCGCGCGTGCGGAAGAGCGAGCCCTCCACGCCGATCCAGTCACCCGGATCGAGCAGCTCGAGCAGCGCGAACGCCTCCCCGAGGTCATTCGACCGGAAGAAGAGCTGAAGACGACCTTCCCTGTCGGCGAGATCCGCGAATACGGTCTTGCCGTGCGAGCGCAGGCCGAGCAGTCTGCCGCCCAGACGGACCGTCTCCCCGACACCGCCCTCGGCGAGCGTGCCGGCGTGCTCCTGCTCCTCGAAGCGCGCGCGTGCGGGACCGGTGTGATGGGTGACGTGATAGCCGTACGCGTACGGCTCGATGCCGCGGCGCTGCAGTTCCTCGATCTTCGCGAGACGGTCCGCCACCGCCTGCGTCCGGCGCTCCTCCATCCCCCCTCCAGGCCCCCGTGCGGCCGGTGTGCTATGCGACACGCGCGCCGTACTCCTTCAGGAACTTCTCGATGAACGGGTCTATGTCGCCATTCATGACGCGCTGCACGTCGCCCACCTTCATGTCCGTGCGGTGGTCGGTCACCTGCGTGTACGGCTGGAAGACGTAGGAGCGGATCTGGTTGCCCCAGCCGATCTCGGTCTTCTCCGACTCGACCTTCTCCTTCTCCGCATTGCGCAGCGCCAGCTCACGCTCGTACAACGCCGCTCGCAGCATCTTCATCGCGGTCGCCTTGTTCTGGAACTGACTGCGCTCGTTCTGGCACGCGACGGCAATGCCCGTCGGCTCGTGTGTGATACGGACCGCCGAGCTGGTCTTGTTGACGTGCTGGCCGCCGGCGCCCGACGCGCGATACACGTCCACACGCAGGTCCTTCTCGTCGATCTGGATGTCGATGGCATCGTCCACCACCGGATACACGAATACGCTCGCGAACGATGTGTGACGCCGGCTCTGCGAGTCGAACGGTGATATCCGCACGAGGCGGTGCACCCCCTTCTCCGCCTTCAGATAGCCGTACGCGTACTGACCCTTGATCTCGAGCGTTGCGCTCTTGATCCCCGCCTCTTCGCCCGGCTGCAGGTCCAGCGCGGTGACATCGAAGCCGTGCGACTCGGCCCAGCGCTGGTACATGCGCATGAGCATCTCCGCCCAGTCCTGGGATTCCGTGCCGCCGGCCCCGGGATGGATGGTCAGGAGTGCATCACGGCTGTCATCGGCGCCGCTCAGCATCGCACGCACCTCCAGCCGCTCGGACTCCTGGCTGTAGCGCTCCAGCTCGGTGCGCCACTCAGCGATCATGGACTCATCGGCGTCGGCCTCGAGCAGCTCGGCCAGCTCGCTCAGCTCACGACCCCGCCGCTCGAGGTCCAGCCACGGATCGACCCAGGCCTTCAGCTGATTCGATTCTGCGATGGTGTCGCGCGCCGCATCCCCTGAATCCCAGAAGCCGGGTTCAGACATGCGCGCATCGAGTGTGGCTATGCGGTCCTGTTTGGCAGGGATGTCAAAGATAACCTCCGAGCGCACTCATGCGCTCGCGTATCTCTTCCAGCCGCTCCAGTTCCTGCGATTCCATTGGCCCGTTCCTCCATGAAAACCGGGGCCGACCAGAAGCTGGGCGGCCCCGTGCGATGTTGCTGAAATTAACGCGAACAGCGGAAGCTTTCAACAGCGCCGGCGCTCGATTCCCCGCCGCCGAGCCCGCGTCCGCTGTTCAGAAGATGGGCTGGCCCTTCGCCAGGATGTCGTTCAGCGCGTTCCTGAAGTATGGCGTGGACTTCGCCATCTCCTCGCCGACCTGCGCCGTGTATTCCTCCCAGCTCTTCATGATCTCATCGCGGAACTCCGTGCGCAGTGTGCCGGCCGCCAGACAGGCGTCCCGGCGCTGCGGGTGATACGCGACGATGTCGGACACGAGCGCGCGCGCAATCCGCTGTGCCCGCGACTTGGGATCACGGGAGCCGAACAGGCCCGGCCGCGGCGCGGTCGTCGATGGCGCTCCGCCGGAGGCTGCACCCGCGGGAGCGGACGTCTGACCGCCCGCCGCACCGGGCTGCGCCGGCCTGCCCGCCGCGCCGGCTGCGGCCGGTCCACCCGCCGCGCCGGGGCGCTGTGCCGGGGCTGCCGGAGGAGGCGACGTTCGCGGCGGTGCGACCGGCGGTCGGACCGGCGGTCGGACCGGCGGGACCGACGGACGCGGTGGCGCCGCGGCCGTTGATGCCGGCGCTGTAGTGCCCTGCGGCGCCGAGTGACCCGCAACGGGCGACGGAGACGCCTGACCCGGGCCGGGTGCCGGAGGAGCCGGCGGCTGACCAGCCGCGGATGCCGCGTGCGGTGCCGTCGGAGCCCCGCCCCGGCGCTGGGGCGCCTGACTTGGAGCGTGTTCCGACCGGGACCCTGGGGGCGCCGGAGTGCTCGGCTGCGCGCCGGGTGCCTGCGGGGCAGAGGCTGTACCGTCGCGCGTCACATGGAACGTGGCGGCGCAGCGGGCGCAGCGGGCGCGCACGCCCGTGGCAGGTATCCTGGAAGGGTCGACTCTGAATACGGTCTGGCAGTTGGGACAGCGAATATTCATGGCTCAGTGGTTACCTCGAGCTCGTCTCCGCTGACCAGCGACCGGCCGAAGAAACGGCCTTGCGCATCGGAGCGACGGTCAACCGCATACACGGAGCCGGGCAGTTTCTTGGCAAATGTCTTCATTTCCGTAGCCAGCTCGCTCACGCGCGCCGTGTGCTCGAACTTGCGGTGCTGATTCGTCACCACGCCGATCGAGAGTGTCATCACCGGTACCCAGAGGATATTACCCCGCCGGTCACGGCCCAGGAAGTAACCGGCGCGACGATCCTCCTCCGTGTACTGGTACGGAATCAGCTCGTCGAAAACCTCGATGATCTCCTCGCAGCACGCGCGCATCTGGTCCAGCGCGATGTTGAAGATGAAATCGTCCCCGCCGATGTGGCCGATGAAGCCCTCCGGCGAATGACCCTTCACCACGTCGCGCAGGAGCCGGGCCAGCATGCGGATGACCCGATCGCCCTCGTTGTAGCCGTAGCGATCGTTGAATTCCTTGAAGTGGTCCAGGTCGGCATAGCAGACGGCGAAGTGCTCCTCGCGCCGGATGCGGTCGCCGATGTCGCGCTCGATCTGGACGGTGCCTGGCAGGCGCGTGGTGGGGTGGACACTGACATCGCGGTCGGCGCGGCGCAGGATCATGCGCAGGCGCAGGAGCTGTTCGCGGGCCTCCATGCCCTTCGTCAGCACCTCGTCGGCACCCGCTTCCAGAGCCGCAAGCACCAGGTCCTCGCGACCCTGCGGCGTCAGGATCACGATCGGCACGATGGCGCTGAACGCGTCCAGCTTCAGCTGGGCACAGAGCTCAGCGGTCTCGCTCTCGCCTTCACCATCGACGATGACGGCGGACGGGAATCCGCGATTGACGAGTGCGACGACGTCCTCCGCCGATCCGCATGGGATGAGCGTGAGCCCCTGCTCCGCGGCAAACGCGTGCAGGATCTCCGGGGCGCGGCGACCACCCGGTGAGTAATAGACGAAAACGCTTCGTGAGCCCATGCAAGACGGAAGAATAGCACCCGGTGAGAACGCAGGAAGGTAGTACCCCGCGCGAGGCACTGTCAATGAACGGAAAGTGTCAGCGCCGCGTGCGCCGCCGCGCTGAACGTCTGACCTGAGCGGTGTCGATGAGCTGAAAATCGATCTTCCGCTCCTCGAGGTCCACCCGGGCGACCTTCACGCGCACCCGGTCGCCCGTCCGGAAGCGACGGCGCGTGCGCTCACCGACGAGCGCGTGCTGCTCCTCCAGAAACAGGTAGTAGTCGTCGTCGAGTGAGCTGACGTGTACCAGGCCATCCACGAAGAAGTCGTCCAGCAGCACGAAGAAGCCGAACGCGGTGACCCCGGATATCGTGCCGTCGAACTCGGCGCCCAGGTGGCGCTGCATGAACTCGACCTTCTTGAGGTCCTTGCTGTCGCGCTCCGCCGCCACCGCGACGCGTTCGCGTTCGCTCGACGTGCGCGCCACGTCGGCCAGCTGCTCCTCATCGAGCCACGGGGCGGCGCCATCGATGAACAGCGCGGCCGAGAGCCGGTGCACGACCAGGTCGGGATAGCGGCGGATCGGCGACGTGAAGTGGGTATAGTGCGCCGTCGCCAGGCCGAAGTGACCCAGGCTCTGCTCCGAGTAGCGCGCCTGCTTCATCGAGCGCAGCACGACGGTGGAGATGAGCCCTGCCTCCGCAGTGCCGGCCGCAGCCGCGAGCAGGCGCTGCAGGTCCTGCGGCGTGGGCGACCCCGAGCGTCCGCCCAGCCGGTGACCGAACGTCGCAACGAAGTCGCGCAGCTGCTCCATGCGTCCGCTGTCCGGCGGCTCGTGGACGCGATAGATGAACGCCGCGTTCGCCTCCATGGCGCGGCGCGCGATCGTCTCGTTCGCGAGCAGCATGAAGTCCTCGATCAGGCGATGACTCTCGAGCCGGATGATGCGCTGGATGTCCGTCGGCTCCCCCGATTCGCCCAGGACGACCCGCGCCTCGGGCAGGTCCAGATCCAGGCTCCCACGCGTGCCGCGCGCCGCACGCAGCAGCCGCGCCACGTCGCGCAGATCATGCAGGGCCCGGTCGGTTTCCTCATCGATGCTCCGCTCACCATCGAGCACGGCCTGCGCATCCTCATACGCCAGCTTGTGACGGCTGCGGATCACGCCGCGCACGAGACGGTGCCCCGTCGGCCTGCCATCTGCGCTCAGTTCGACGAACAGCGAGAGCGTGAGCCGATCGGCTTCTGGAACGAGCGAGCAGATGTCGGACGAAAGGGCGTGCGGCAGCATCGGCACGACGCGGTCGACCAGATACACGCTCGTCCCCCGCTCCAGCGCCTCGCGGTCGATGACCGATCCCTCTCGCACGTAGTGCGCGACGTCGGCGATGTGCACCCCGACGCGCCAGCCGCCACCGTGCCGCTCGATGGAGAGCGCGTCATCGTGATCGCGCGCGTCCGCCGGGTCGATCGTGAACACGATCGCGTCGCGCAGATCTTCGCGGCCCGCCAGGTCACCCGCCGCCACGCCGGCCGCGCGCAGCTCCTCGGCCGCCCGTTCCACCTCGGCCGGAAAATCGGTCGGCAGCTCGTGCGCACGGATGATCGAGAGCACATCGACGCCGGGCGACCCGGGACGACCCAGGATTTCCTCCACCTCGCCCGTGGGACCTCGATGGCCGCTGCCCCAGTCCGTGATCCGCACCACCACCAGGTCGCCCTCGGCCGCGGCGCCCGCACCGCCCGGAGCCACGAACACGTCCCACGGCAGCTTGCGGTCCTCCGGAACCACGAAGCCGTGCGACGAGCGCCGGCCGCGACCGGGCTTCACGTTGTGAAACACGCCGACGACCGTCTCCCGCTTCCGCTCCAGCACCCGGATGACCCGACCCTCCGGCCGGTCGCCGCGCGGACGACTCTCCACCCGGACGACGACACGATCGCCGTCCAGCGCGGTATTGAGAGCCTGCATGGGGATGAAGACGTCACGGCTGCGATCCTCGGGGATGAGGAAGCCCGCGCCTCCGCGAGTGGTCTGGATCCGGCCGACGAGAAGATTGATCCGCTCCGGCGCCGCGTAGCGTTGCCGCTGCACGCCGTACAGCACACCCTCGTCCTCGAGCCGGCGCAGCAGATCCCGGAACTCCGTGTAATCGGCCTCCGGCACCTCGAGGGCTTTCGCGAGTTCCTTCGCCTTCAGCGGGCGTCCTGCTTCCGTGCGCAGGAACTCGACGATTCTCCGGGGATCCACGGGCATCGAATCAGCCGTTGAGCGGCTTCGCCTCGTCGATCAGCATGATCGGGATGCCGTCCCGGATCTCGTAGCGCAGACCGCAGGCATGACATACCAGCTCGCCGGCGTCCGGGCGGTGCTCGAGCTCACCCTTGCACTTGGGGCACACCAGTATCTCCAGCAGGCGTTGATCCAGCATTCAGTCTCCTCGCTTCGGTTTGGGACGCGACTGTTTTCCCGACCCGGTCCTGCTCTTCCGGGACTTTCCCTGCTCTGCCTTCCGGGTGCCGCCCGGCCCACCGCGGTTCTGACCGGCCTTCCCTTCAGCGCCCTTCGCTCCGCGCGGCTTGCCTCCGCCGCCCGTCTTCTTTCCGCGCGCCTTGGCGTCTCCGCCCGTCTTCTTTCCGCGCGGCTTGGCTCCACCGCCCGCAACGTCCGCCGCGGCCCGGCTCTGTTGATCGCGCAGCGCGCTCTCCGCCTCGTCCTCGTGCGCCAGCGATGGCGGCAGCCGGTAGCCGAGATAACGTAATGTGCCGATTTTCGCGCGCCAGTTGGGCAGCGTCTTCACGAACAGGTCGAGATACACGCGATCACCGATGAACGCCTCGATCTTCTCCCGGGAACGCACGCCCAGCTCGCGGATGCCGGCTCCCCCCTTCCCGACGATGATCCCCTTCTGGCTCTCGCGCTCGACATACACCGTCGCACGGATGAACACGGGGTCATCCGCTTCGCGGTACTCCTCCACCCGCACGATCGTCGAATACGGCACCTCCTGCCCGTACATCTCGAAGATCGTCTCGCGGATCAGCTCCGTGACGAAGAAACGGACCGGCTGCACGGCCAGCTCATCCGCGGGATAGTAGAACGGACTCTCCGGCAGGCCGGCCTCGATCGCGGCGCGCAGCTCGTCCACACCGTCGCCGCGCACCGCCGAGATCCGGATCGGCTCCACCCCGAACGTGTCCCGCGACCAGGCCTCCAGCGCCTCGATAGCTTCTGAAGTGCCGGCATCTATCTTGTTCAGAAGCACCAGGATGGCGTCGCGCCGACGACGGATCGCATCGAGCACCACACCCTCCGGCGGCAGCTCATCCGGCCGCGTCGCATCGAGCAGGAGCAGCACCAGGTCGGCGTCCGCAATGACCTCCAGCGCCGTCTCGTGCATCGCGCGCTGCAAGGCATAGCGCGGCTCGAGCAGACCCGGCGTGTCCACGAAGATCGCCTGGGCGGTGTCCGTCGTGAGGATGCCCGTCACACTCTCGCGCGTCGTCTGCGCCTTCGGTGTGACGATGCTCAGCTTCTCGCCGACGAACGCGTTCAGCAGCGTCGACTTGCCGACGTTCGGCCGGCCGATCAGCGCCACGTGGCCCGCTCGCGTAACCGGCTGCCCGATCACATTATCACTCTGCTCCATGTGCGGGAATCTACGCACCGGCAGGTGAGACGCGAAAGGAACGGGACGGGCGCAACCCGGCCGCGCCAATCGTCTCGGTGCTTCTGCCACTCCACTTTTCCACCCGGACGGGATCTGCCATCTTGTCCCAATGTCTGCACCACTCCGTCTGGTCGCCGTGCTCGCGCATCCCGATGACGAATCGCTCGGCTTCGGCGGGACGTTCGCCCGTTACGCCGCCGAGGGGGTCGAGACGTATCTCGTCACCGCAACGCGCGGCGAGCGCGGCCGCTACTTCGACAACGAGAACCGACCGCCGGATGAAGAGGTCGGCCGTGTCCGCGAGCTGGAACTTCGCGGCGCGGCGCATGAGCTCGGAATCAGGCATGTTTCCCTGCTCGGATACTGCGACGGCGAGCTGGACAGCGCTCCGACAGATGAGGCGGTCGGCAGGATCGTCTCGCATTTGCGCGAGCTGCGACCGCACGTCGTCATCAGCTTCGGCTTCGATGGCGCATACGGTCATCCTGATCACATCGCGATCTCGCAGCTCACTACCTCCGCGATCGTTGCCGCCGCGGATCCGACTTATCGGCCGGACGAACGCTCACACCGTGTCGCCAAGCTCTATCACCTCGGCTGGCCGCGCCGGATCTGGGAGCTCTACCAGCAGGTCTTCAAAAAGCTCATCAGTGTCGTGGACGGCGAGGAACGCGCGGTGAATCCCTGGCCGGAATGGACTCTCACGACACGCATCGATGCGCGTGAACACTGGCAGACGGCATGGCGCGCCATCCGGCGGCATGAGACCCAGCTCGCCGTGTATCAGCGCCTGGACGACCTTACCGAGGATCAGCACGCTACCCTCTGGGGTGACCAGCATTTCTGTCGCGTATTCAGTACCGTCAACAGCGGTCGGCACAGGGAAACGGATCTTTTCGAGGGTCTCCGTTAGGCAGGCGGAGGCGAAGGGTTGTCTCGCGCTCGGCTTGGGAACAAGGCGGCCTCGCCTGGCGACAGAACGGTGGTCTCGCCGGAACATAGAGAGGCGCTGCCAACTCCACCCCGCCGCTGACCATCTCCCGTATGTAGTCCTGTGTGCAGATGCGCAGCATGCGGTGGATGCCATCTGGCCCTGGACTGCGAACGGCGGTGTCAGGTTGTCATGGGCGTGGGCAGGTGCACGGGCATGTGGAAGGCGCACGCACACGTGTACGGGCAGGGGCAGAGGCAGCCGCGCTTTGTCGTGATCCCTTATGTGCCCCGGTTGGATCCGGGGGAGGGTCGCTGGCGCGGAGGTCGGAATCACGGGCACGGTCTGCCCCTGATGCCTTCCTCCGCGCAGCGTACCTGTCCCGGAAGAAGTCCGGAAGGAGGAACGTTCGCGAAGAACGTTGGCTGCCCGTGCCCGTGCACCTAAACGTGTGCGTGCGCCTTCCACATGCCCCTGCCCGTGCCCATGCCCATGAGAACCTGACACCGCCGTTGCCGTCCCTGGCTGCTGGGGCAGGGATGCAGAAACGCCCCGCTCGCGCTGTTCGGCGCAATCGGGGCGTTCTGAAGAATAGGCCGGCGACGTCGTACTCTCCCACCGGGTCGCCCCGGCAGTACCATCCGCGCTGCGAGGCTTGACGACCGTGTTCGGGATGGGAACGGGTATGGCCCTCGCGCTATAATCACCGGCCAGATCACGTAGACCGCGGGCTTGCGGCGGCAGCTTCGGGGATCTACTCCCCTCGTGACTGCGGCCCTGGGGCCCTTGGTCCGTAAGATCTGGTGATTGAGATCGTCTTGGTTTCGACGGCACTGCGTTGTTGGCGATGTCATGCCGGCAGTCCGGTAGTCATGCCGGACTGATCAAGCCTCTCGGGCGATTAGTACCGCTCGGCTGAGCATGTTGCCATGCTTGCACCTGCGGCCTATCAACGTCGTCGTCTCCAACGGCCCTTCTGAGAGCTTTCGCTCTGGGAAGATTCGTCTTGGGGGGGGCTTCCCGCTTAGATGCTTTCAGCGGTTCTCCCGTCCCAACATAGCTACCCGGCGCTACCCCTGGCGGAATAGCCGGTACACCAGAGGTCAGTCCATCCCGGTCCTCTCGTACTAGGGATGGCTCCCCGCAATCTTCCTACGCCCGCGACGGATACAGACCGAACTGTCTCACGACGTTCTGAACCCAGCTCACGTACCGCTTTAACCGGCGAACAGCCGGACCCTTGGGACCTTCTCCGGCCCCGGGATGCGATGAGCCGACATCGAGGTGCCAAACCGC
>DATHVW010000158.1:0-12288 GCA_035461085.1 Longimicrobiales bacterium
GCCCCTTGGTGTAACTGGCAACACGCCTGACTCTGGATCAGGAGAGTCCTGGTTCGAGCCCAGGAGGGGCAATACCTCCTCAGTCGAAGGCGGGCGCAGGCTGTCGATCGTGTGGTCGGGCGGTCCGTGTCTCCACATCGCCCCGCACACTTCGTCCGGCACGGCGGACCGCTGGAGGCGACCATGCCGGACCAATTGAACGAGCTGGAACGCCGCGTCCTCGACTACCTCGTCGAATACCTGCGCACGAATACGTACCAGCCTTCGATCCGCGAGATCGGCCGGGAATTCTCCATCAAGAGCATGAAGACCGTTTCCGAGCTGCTCCAGTCCCTTGCCAGGAAGGGGTGGATCGAGCGCGATCCTTCGCGCTCGCGCGGTGTCCGTCTGATCGGTGTCGAGATGCGCGAGCCGGCGGTGAGCCTGCCGCTGTTCGACTCCGCGGACGACACGACCGCGACCGACCACATGCAGCTCGATCGCAAGATCGTCACGGCCCACGGCGCGTTCCTGGTCGCCATGGCCGGCGATCACCTGAAGGAGGATGGCGTGCGCGCGGGCGACCTGCTCATCGTCGAGCCGGTAGACGCGGCAGCGCTGGAGAACGGCGACCTCGTGCTGGCGCACTCCGGCGGAGCGACAGCGGCGCGCCGGGTGGTGCGCAGCGGCACGGAGGTCTCTCTCGATCCGATCAATCCCGGGGAGTTGCCCCTCGTCCTGACGAGCCGCCTGGCGAACAACGTCATACGGGGCAGGATCACCGGGCTGGTGCGCCGCATGCGTTTTGCCATTCACGACCAACCCGCCGCAGTGGTCGCTGTCCCTGCCGGCTGACGTTCCGCTCCACCACGCGGCCGAGCCCGATGACGCGCTGTGGATGCAGCGCGCGCTCGAGCTCGCACATGCCGCGGAAGCCGCGGACGAAGTCCCGGTCGGCTGCGTCATTGTCAGTGACCGCATGCTCATCGCAGAGGCGCACAACCTCACCCGCACGCTCGACGATCCCACAGCTCACGCCGAGATGGTCGCACTGCGGCGCGCGGCCGCACGACTGGGCAGCGCACGCCTGCTCGGCACCACGATGTACGTGACGCTCGAACCGTGCTCCATGTGCGCAGGCGCAATCGTGCTGGCGAAAGTCAGTCGGCTGGTGTTCGCCGCGGCCGATCCGAAGACCGGCATGTGCGGATCACTCGCCTGCGTCGTGCAGGATCCGCGTCTCAACCATCGCGTCGAGCTCACGGCGGGCGTGCTGGCAGAACCGGCGGCCGCACTCCTCAGGGGTTTCTTCCAGGCCCGGCGTCGCTCCCGCGAAGACGGCTAGGCGACGCTCTGCGTGCTCCTGCCGAAGAATCGCAGCACGAAATAGAGCACCACGACGCCGAGCAGCAGCGAAACGGCGGGATGCAGGCCGAACGACGTCGGTATGTCGCCCAGGAGCATGGCCACGCCGCCAACCGCGAATGCGTAGGGCAGCTGGGTGCGCACGTGGTCGATGTGGTCGCAGCCCGACGCCATCGAGCTCATGATCGTGGTGTCGGAGATCGGCGAGCAGTGGTCGCCGAACAACGATCCCGCCATCACCGAGCTGATCACGCCCAGCAGGATCGAGTAGTGCTCGCCGCCGTCGAATCCGATGCCGGCGCCCATCGCTACGGCGAGGGGAATGACGACGGGGAAGAGTATCGCCATCGTGCCCCACGAGGTACCCGTGGAGAATGAGATCAGGGCCGCGACGACGAAGACGAGGACGGGCAGTACGAACAGCGGGAGGGTCTCGCTGATGGTGGCGGCGAGGTACGCGCCGGTGCCCAGCTCCTCGGTGACCCCGCCCAGTCCCCAGGCCAGGACCAGAATGACCATCGCCATGAACATGGCCTTCATTCCGTTGACCATGGCGTCCATCGCCTGCTGGAGCGTCAGCACGCGGCCGGCGAGCGACATCAGCAGAGCGACCGCGACACCCGTGGCCGACGCCCAGATCAATGTGCGGAACGGATCGGCGCCGCCGACGATGTTGGCGGCCGACCACTCCTTGTCGCCGAGCGCGGCGACGCCGGTGCTGTAGATGCCGATGAGCGCGACGGCAACGACCGCGAGCACGGGAACCGCTGCATTATACCAGCGGTGCGGTGTGTCGGCGTCGGGCTCGAGTACGCCGCCGGAAACATCGGCGGCGGGCATGGCGCCCGGCCCGAGCAGCTCGCCGGTCGTACGGGCGCGCGTCTCCGCCTTGAGCATGGGGCCGAAGTCGCGCCCCGTGAGGATCGTCATCAGCACGAACGTGACGGCGAAGATCGGATAGAACAGATACGGTATCGAGTGGAGGAACACGCTGAACGGGTTGGCCGAGAGGAGCTGCTCGCGCAGCACCGGGTCGGTGGTCTGAGCAGCCGATGTCTGCATTGCATCGCCAATGAGCGAGATCTCGAAGCCGACCCAGGTGGAGATGACCGCAATCGCGGCGACCGGCGCTGCCGTGGAGTCCACGATGTAGGCCAGCTTCTCGCGCGAGACGCGCAGACGGTCCGTGACGGGGCGCATCGTGTTACCGACGATGAGCGTGTTGGCGTAGTCATCGAAGAAGATGACGATGCCCGCGAGCCACGTGAAGAAGAGCCCGCGTCGCGGCGATGTGGCGAACGGGCGCATCGCTTCCACGATGCCGCGGGTTCCGCCGCTGCGGCTCATGATCCCGACCATGCCCCCGAGCAGCAGCGAGAACACGACGATCGAGATCTTGTCTGCGTCATTCGCGATGCTGCCCACGACGAACTGATCCATGCTGCGCATGGACGCCGTGATCGGGTTCCAGTCGTTCAGCAGCAGGGCGCCGAGCCATATGCCGAAGAACAGCGACACGATGACTTCGCGGAAGACCAGCGCGAGAATGATCGCGATGAGCGGCGGCAGCAGGGTGAGCCATCCCGGCTCGATAGCGATTTCCATAGGAGTCTGCGCGGGTGGAATCCGCAGCGCGGCTCTCGGGCGCCGCGGCACGGTCGGGACGAGCGAAGGTAGGGGCTCGGCAGGGCGGTGTAAAGGCGCGCGGTGCCGGCGCTGGAGGCTCGCCTGGTTCCGGTGCGCAGCGGGCAGGTCCTCGTTGACAGGGCCGGCGGGCGACCCGTACCTTCCGCCGGCCGTTGACCCCAGGAACCGAAGCGAATGGCACCTCCCGAGCGCCAGTTGATGATGGACGCGCGCACCGTCGAGCGCGCGCTTGCACGTATGGCCGGGGAAGTGGTCGAGCACAACAATGGTGTGGCCGGCCTGTGCATCATGGGTGTGCAGCGACGCGGCGTTCAGCTGGCCGACCTCATCGCCAACGAGGTCGAGCGCGCCGAGGGGCAGCGACCGCCGGTCGGGACGCTCGACATCACACTATACCGCGATGATCTGACTGCCATCGGCCCGCGCCCCGTCCTTGGCGAGACGCGCCTGCCGCCCGGCGGCATCGATGGCCGCCACCTCGTCATTGTCGATGATGTCCTGTACACGGGGCGCACGGCACGCGCGGCACTCGACGAGCTCGCCGACTTCGGTCGCCCTGCCCGCATCTGGCTGTGTGTGCTCGTGGACCGCGGCGGCCGCGAGCTGCCGATCCAGCCCGACATCGTCGGCCGTACCATCGAGGCGTCGGCCGACGAGGTGATCGAGGTGCTGGTTCCCGATCTCGATGGCCGCCTCGCGGTGGAGAAGGCGCAGCGCCCGCCGGAGGGTGCGTGACCCAGAGCGCCCACTTCCTCGGCAAGGACCTGGTAGGCCTGGAGCAGCTGGACGCCGATCAGATCCGTGCCATCCTCGACACCGCGGAGCCGTTCAAGGAGATCAGCGAGCGCACGATCAAGAAAGTGCCCGTGCTCCGCGGCAAGACGATCGTCAACCTGTTCTTCGAGGCATCCACCCGTACGCGCATATCGTTCGAGTTCGCGGAGAAGCGACTCTCCGCCGACACGGTGAACATCGCGTCCACCGGCTCCAGCGTGCAGAAGGGCGAGACGCTCGTCGACACCGCGCGCAACCTCGAGGCGATGCGCATCGACATGGTCGTCATCCGCCACGGATCGTCCGGCGCTGCGCGCTTCCTGGCGGAGCGCATTCCCTCCAACGTCATCAACGCGGGCGATGGCCGGCACGAGCACCCCACGCAGGGTCTGCTCGACATGCTGACGATACGCGACCATCGCGGCGACCTGGATGGCCAGAAGGTCTGCATCGTGGGCGACGTGCTGCACTCGCGCGTGGCCCGTTCCAACATCTGGGGCCTGACGAAGCTCGGCGCGGAAGTGGCCGTGTGCGCACCGCGCACGCTGCTGCCGCGCGACATCGCGGATCTCGGCGTCACGGTGTTCGGCCGTATCGAGGAGGCGATCGAATGGGCTGACGTCCTGAACGTGCTGCGGCTCCAGCTCGAACGCATGCAGTCCGGCTTCGTGCCGAGCCTGCGCGAATACAACCGGTTCTTCGGCGTCACGAGTGAACGTGTCGAGCGGGCACCGCGCGATCTGCTCATCCTGCACCCCGGCCCCATGAACCGCGGCGTCGAGATCGACAGCGATGTCGCCGACGGACCGCACTCCGTGATACTCGATCAGGTGACCAACGGCGTGGCGATACGCATGGCAGTCCTCTACCTGCTGGCGGGCGGCAGGCCCGAAACGGCGGAGTCGGCAAAGCATGGCGAGTGAATCACGCGCGACGGCTGCCCGGCCGCTGCTGCTGCGCGGCGGCCGCGTAATCGATCCCGCCGCTGCACACGACGGTGTGGCGGACGTGCTGCTGCGCGATGGCCGCGTCACGGACGTGGGAGCCGACCTGGGCCGGCCGGATGACGCGCAGATCCTGGATGTCGCCGGCCTCATCGTGTGTCCCGGTCTGATCGATCTGCACGTGCACCTGCGCGAGCCCGGCCAGGAGCACAAGGAGACAATCGCCACGGGTGCCCGCGCGGCGGCGGCGGGCGGCTTTACGGCAGTGTGCGCGATGCCCAATACCGACCCGCCCATCGATGATCCCGCAGCGGTCGGTTTCGTGCGCGCGCAGGGAATGCGCGCGGGCAGTGCACGCGTGTATCCGACGGGGGCGGTCTCGATCGGCCAGAAGGGCGAGCGGCTGACGGAGATCGGTGAGATGATCGAGGCGGGGGCCGTCGCCATCACCGATGACGGGCGTCCCGTGCCGAGCGCGGGACTGATGCGGCTGGCGCTGGAGTACGCGCGCACCTTCGGCATTCCCGTCGCGAGCCACTGCGAGGACGTGACGCTTTCCCGCGGCGGGTCGATGAACGAAGGCATGATGTCCACGCGGCTCGGCCTGATCGGCATCCCGAACGCCGCGGAAGACGTGTGCATCGCGCGTGACCTGCTGCTCGCCGGCCTGACGGGCGGGCGGCTCCACATCCAGCATGTCACCACGAGCGGCGGCGTCGAGATGATCCGTGCGGCCAGGGCGCGCGGCATTCCCGTAACGGCGGAGGCGACGCCCCATCACTTCACGCTCACCGATGACGCCGTCGAATCCTATCGCACGAACGCGAAGGTGAATCCACCGCTCCGTACGGCTGCCGACCGCGCCGCCGTGATCGAAGGCGTGCGGGACGGCACGCTGGATGTCATCGCAACCGACCACGCTCCGCATCACTATGACGAGAAGGAGCAGGCATTCGAGGACGCGCCGTTCGGGCTGATCGGTCTCGAGACCGCGCTGGGTCTCGTCATCACCGAGCTCGTCGAGCGTGATGTCATCGACCTGCCGACACTCGTCATGCGCATGAGCACGCAGCCCGCCCGGGCGTTCAACCTGCCCGGCGGTACGCTCCGGCGCGACGCGCCGGCCGATGTGACGGTGTTCGATCCCGCGTGGGAGTGGACGGTCGATCCGAAGCTGCTGCGCTCCAAGAGCCGCAACACGCCGTTCTCCGGCAGACAGCTGCGCGGTCGCGCAGTCTACACCATCGTGGACGGCCGCATCATCCACGACGCGGCCGCAGACCGCCCGTGACCAGCGCGGCGGATCCGACGCCGCGCGAATGGATCGGCGACCGCCCGTTCCCCTGGCCGCCCGCACACAGCCACGCGGACCTCGAGGACATCGCTGCCTGCTACGCGATTCATTCACTCACTGTCGGTCGCACCCGCAATGATGCACCCTTCCTGAAGCTGCACCTCACCGACTGTTACGGCAGCGTCGAGGCACGCATGTGGGAGGGTGTGGAATCGGTCGTGGACGTGCTGCGTCCGGGGATGTACGTGGGCGTGCGCGGGCGCCTCGAGCGCTATCAGGCGGAGCGGCAGCTCAAGGTCGAGGAAATCGCTCCGCTCCGCGTCGAGCTGGATGACCTCGTGCTGTTCCTGCCGCGGTCGGCACGGGGCGCAGAGCACATGGATGCGGAGCTGAGTGCCGCCATCGCATCCATCGGCGATGCGGGCCTGCGCACGCTCCTGCACGTCCTGCTCGGAGCGGATACCGACACCGGCCACGCGTTCCGCCTCGCTCCCGCCGCCAAGCAGAACCACCACGCGTACCTCGGTGGTCTGCTCGAGCACACTCTGTCCGTGGTCCGCGTGTGCGACCTGCTGGTCGGTCACTACGGCCCCGCAATCGACCGCGACCTGCTCATCGCGGGCGCGCTCCTGCACGATATCGGGAAGGTCCGCGAGATCGGCGCACGGGCAGGATTCCCGTATACCGACGAGGGCAAGCTCCTCGGCCACATCCTGATCGGCCTGCAGATGGTGAATGACGCAGCCGACAGCGTGGCCACGCTGCCGCCCTCGCGGCTGCTGCTGCTTCAGCATCTGATCGCGAGCCACCAGGGACGCTACGAATGGCAGAGCCCGCGTGAGCCGCGGACCCTCGAGGCCATCGTGCTCCACTACGCCGATGACCTCGATGCCAAGCTCAATCAGGCCGGTTCGCTCCTCGACGCCGTGCCCGCCGGCTGGACCGCGTACGACCGCAACTTCGGCCGCGATTTCCTCAGGCACCACAATCTCGATCCGGTCGCGGTACCCGAGGCCCCGCCCCGGCTTCGCGATGAGGCTCCCGTGCCGTCCCCGCGCGCAACTAGCGGAACGCAAACGGCGGAGCTTCGACCCGGAGCCGACGACTCCGCCGGGTCGCCCACCCGGCCGCCGCCGGAGGAGGACTCGGCACCGCGCAGCGCCGCCCTCGATACACTCGACCTGTTCGACTCGACCTGAGCGGTCGCCGCACCTCAGTGACAACAGGCCCTGGATGCAGAAAGCCTCGCGACCCGAAGGCCGCGAGGCTCATGAACGTCTGCCGGCCGCTGGTTCAGCCGCCCAGTCTCGCCACGTGGCGCGCCAGCTGCGACTTCTTCCGCGCGGCCTTGTTCGGATGGATGATCCGACGGCTCGCCATACGGTCGAGGAGTGCTGCGACTTCGCGATAGGCCGACTCCGCCGAACCTGCGTCACCCGCACCCATGACCTTCTTGATCGCAGTCTTCATCCGCGAACGGTGCGAACGGTTGTTTTCGGTGCGCTTGTGCGCCTGACGGATTCGCTTTTCTGCGCTGGGCGTGTTCGCCAAGACCGGCCTCCTGCGAGTCGTAACTGAACCTGAGTCGGAACCTCCGAGCCTTGAAACTTACTGGAGGCAGGGGGAGGTGTCAACGGCGGGGGCTGGTCACATGCCCCGGGGGGAAGGGCAGGAACGGCGGTGTCAGGTTGGCACGGGCGTGGGCAGGTGCACGGGCATGTGGAAGGGGCACGCACACGTTTACGGGCAGGGTCACGGGCAGCCAACCTTCTCCGCGCTGCCGCGCCCGCCCGATTTTTTCCGGGAGGAGGGCCGCTGCGCGGAAGCACGGTTGAGGGGCAGACCGCGATTCCCCTGACACCTTCCTCCGCGCAGCGACCTTGCCCCGGAACACGCCGGGGCACTCGAAAATGAACGACGAACCCGTCTGCCTCTGCCTCTGCCCCTAAACGTGTGCGTGCGCCTTCCACATGCCCGTGCCCGTACCCACGCCCATGACAACCTGACACCGCCGTCCAAAGCACCGGATGTGGGGTAGCGCTCGCCCGTAGCGTCGCGTAACTTCTGCCGCCTATGAAGTCTCCCTTCGCAGGTGTCCCGCTGACGGCCCGCTGCGGTCACGCTAGCCTTCGCGAGATGGGACGAGCCGCCGAACCCCTGGATATCCGACGTGGTTGAAGCAGAAAGACCGGTCGCGAACGCGGACGGCGCCTTCGTCGTTGAGCTGGACCGCTTTTCGGGCCCGCTGGATCTGCTGCTGCACCTGATCCGCGAGCAGGATATCGACGTTTTCGATATCCCGATCGCGCAGATCACGGAGCAGTTCCTGCGCGCGGTACGGGCGGTCGAGGAGCTCGGGCTGGACCGGGCGGGCGAGTTTCTCGAGATGGCGGCGACGCTGGTACGCATCAAGGCCCAGATGCTGCTGCCGCGGCGGGCGGGAGCCGAGGGAGAGCTCGAGGATCCGCGCGCCGAGCTGGTGCGGCGGCTGCTGGAGTATGAGCATTTCCGCGAGGCTTCGCTGCGGCTCGCGGAGGCGGAAGCGGACAGGGCGCGCCGGTATACGCGAGGTCACGTGCCGCCGCGGTCCGCGCCGAAGGTGGTGACCGAGCTGGAGCTGACGTGGGACGAGGTGTACGCGGGTGCGCTGCGGCTCAACGAGCGGCCGAAGGGTCCCGAGGACCACGTGGTTCTTGCGCGCGCGGTTCCGATCGAGGACAAGATCGGTCTGATCGTGCAGACGCTCGCACGAATTGCGCGGGTCGAGTTCCGTCGTCTGGTGCAGCCGTTCGACAAGCTGCACGGTGTGGTGACGTTCATGGCAGGTCTCGAGCTGGCCAAGCGGCGACAGGTCGCGATGCGACAGAGCGAGCCTTTCGCGGAGATTTGGCTGTACAGAAGGAAGGACGTGGAGACGGATGCGTCTGACGCAGATCATTGAAGCACTGCTCTTCGCGAGCGACGCACCCCTGTCGGCGGCGGACCTGTCGCGCGTGGACGAGCGTCTCGACGAGGACACGGTCGAGGCAGTCATCCAGGAGCTGCGCGCCGAGTATGAACTGAGCGAGCGATCGTTCCAGATCTACGAGGTGGGCGGCGGCTTTCAGCTGCTCACGCGCCCCGAGTTCGTGACGGTGCTGGAGCGCTACGACAGCGTGCCACAGCCGTCGCGGCTGTCGGCGCCCGCGCTCGAAGTCCTGGCGATCATCGCGTACCGCCAGCCTCTGGGGCGTGCCGAGATCGAGGACATCCGGGGTGTGGGATCGAGCGGCGTCCTGCGTACACTGCAGGAACGCAGTCTGATCGAGCCGGTGGCACGCGGAGAGGGGCTCGGCCGACCGCTGCTGTACGGCACCACACAGAAGTTCCTCGAGCATTTCGGGTTCCGCTCACTCGAGGATCTGCCGCGTCCCGACGAGCTGCCGGTGGTGCTGCGTGACCGCACGCCCGTCACCACGCTGCCGCTCGAGCAGGGCGATGCCCCGGCGGATAGCGCGGCGGCGAATGCGGAGGTCGGTGAGCAGACCGGAAGCGAGACCGCGGACGCTCCCGCCGTTGAAACGGCGGAGGGCAGCGAAGCCGAGGCGGAGGCTTCTGCTCCGGATGAGGCGGCGCCCGCGGTCGAGGCTGCGTCCGATGTGACGGCGCCGGAGGCGGACGCGGCGCGCAGCGAGGACGATGGCGGTCAGCCGTCTGCTGCGGATGAAGCCGGGGCGGATGTGGAGTCGCAGTCCTTCGACGGCGATGTCGCGGAGGAAGTGGATCCGGGAACGGTGACGCTCGATGCCGGGCCGGACGGCGAATCGGAAGACGAGATGTCGGAGGTCGCCGACGCGTCGCCGGACGCGGACGCGGAGCTCGACGAGGTCTCGTAGCAGCGGTGATGGCAGACGAGCGGGGGATCCGTCTGCAGAAGTTCCTCGCGCAGGCCGGCGTCGCCTCGCGACGGAGCAGCGAGGAGCTGATCACGGGTGGCCGTGTCAGCATCAACGGCAGGATCGCGACCGAGCTGGGCGTGCGCGTGCAGCCGTCCGATGACGTGCGCGTCGATGGGAAGCGCATACGGAGTGCGCCCCCGCAGTGGTTTGCGCTGCACAAGCCGCGAGGCTACATGAGCACGCGCAGCGATCCGCAGGGGCGTCGCACACTCTACGACCTGGTGCCGCCGCCGATGCGGCGGCTGTTTTATGTCGGCCGCCTGGACTTCGACAGCGAGGGACTCGTCCTGCTGACGAACGATGGCGACACGGCGCACCGCCTGCTGCATCCACGGTACGGCATCGATCGCGAATACGACGTCGAGCTGAAGGAACAGGTGGATGACGCGGCGCTCGAAGCGCTGCGGCGCGGCGTCCAGCTCGACGACGGGAGGGCGCGCGCACACACGGTACGCCGCAAGGGCGGGCGTCGCGTGGTGCTGACGCTGCGCGAGGGGCGCAAGCGGGAAGTGCGGCGCATGTTCGCCGAGCTGGGCTACGAAGTGATGCGGCTGCGCCGGGTTCGCTATGGCCCGATCCGCCTGGGAGACCTGCCGGCGGGTGAGTATCGCGCGCTCGATGCGCGCGAGCTGGAATCGCTGCGGCGTGTGAAGCGGGCGGGTGAGGACAGGGAGTAACGGAGCGAATGGATATACGTGGCAGGAACGTTCTGATCCTCGGCGGGTCGGGCCTGGTCGGCATGGCCGTGGCGCGCGAGCTGATGCCGCATGCGCCGGCACTGCTCGCGATCAGCGGCCTCACGCGCGAGGAGGCGGAGGCGGCGGTTGCGGAGCTGGAGGGCGATCCGGCGCGCGTGGCGGATACACGACTGGAGGCCGCCTGGGGCGACCTGTTCCAGCGCGATGAGACGCGCGAGCGCCCGCGCAGTGAGATCCTCGGCGACACCGCCGCGCGCCGGCTGCTGCTCGATGATCTGTATGGCGAGCTGACGGAGGAAGTGGTCGCGCGTTCGGCGCTGGGTGCGCTGATCGCGCGCACTCGGCCCGACATCGTCGTCGACTGCATCAACACGGCAACGGCGTTCGCATACCAGAACGTGTTCGACAGCGCTGCGAAGCTGCGGTCCCTCAGTGAAGCCGGCAGCGTCCCCAATGACGTCATCGAGGGTCACCTCGCCACGCTGTACCTGCCTCAGCTCATCCGTCACGTGCAGATCGCACTCGAGGCGATGCGTCGTGCGGATACCGGCTTCTATATCAAGGTCGGCACTGCCGGGACGGGTGGCATGGGTCTCAACATCCCGTTCACGCACTCGGAGGAGCGTCCGAGCCGCATGCTGCTCGCCAAGTCCGGCGTCGCGGGAGCGCATTCGCTGCTGCTCTATCTGATGGCGCGTACGCCGGGCGCACCCGCGGTGAAGGAGATCAAGCCCACGGCGGCAATCAGCTGGAAGCGCATTGCATACGGCGAGATCCGCCGGCGCGGCCGCGTCATTCAGCGTATCGATGCCGCTGCGCCGGTCCCGGTCGAGCATGCGTTCGACAGCACGCCGGAGTTCCGCGAGCTGGGTGCGCCGCTGACCGGCGTGTTCATCGATGCGGGCGAGAACGGGCTGTTCAGCATGGGCGAGTTCGAGACGCTCACCGCGCTCGGGCTGATGGAGTTCATCACGCCGGAGGAGATCGCGACGAACGTCGTGCGCGAGATCCGCGGGTATCCCACGGGCCGCGACATCGTGGCAGCGCTGGATGGCGCGACATCGGGCCCGACCTACCGCGCCGGCGTGCTGCGCGAGGTGGCACTGGACCGCATGGCGGCGCTCGAGCGCGAGAACGGCGAGGAGGCCGTGGCGTACGAGATGCTCGGACCGCCGCGTCTCTCGAAGCTGCTCTTCGAATCCGCCATCCTCGCGCGCCTCCACGACGGGCTCGGCGCGGTCGCGGGCATGGATGCCGACAGCACGGCGGCAGCGGCGCACCGCCTCATCACGGATGACGACGACCTGCGCAGCCGCATCCTGACGATCGGGCTGCCGATCCTCCTGCCCGATGGCGCGTCCCTGCTGCGCGGCCCCGACGTGAAAATCGCGCCGGAGGGCGCGCAGTCGCCGCTGGATCCGCGTCTGGCCGACGCCGGGTGGGTGGACCTTCGGCCGTCGAACTGGCGTAAATGGAGTGAACGGGCGCAGCACATGCTGCAGGGGCTGAACACGGGTCCCGGTCCGCTGCACGGCTCGCGCACGGACGCGGAGCCGGGCGACCGCGGCGTCAGCATCCGACCGGGCCGCATGGCGGCCTGGGTGTTCCGATACGAAGACCGGGGTGAGCGCACGAAGCGCTGAGCCGTT
>DATHVW010000159.1:0-4653 GCA_035461085.1 Longimicrobiales bacterium
GGGTTGCCTCCGCGTTTGAATCACTGCGGTTACTGGGGCAGTGCGACGACGTGGTATTGCACGTCCGGTGCGGGCACGACGTCGAAGCGTGCGTTCACTGCGTAGATGGTGGTGCCGAAGCGCGCAATCGTCGCCGGGAACTGGAGGTAGGGACTCGTCAGTACGCGCGCGATGGTGCCGTGGCCGACGTCCGGGCTCAGTTGTACTTCTGCGATCCGGTTGAGATATCCCTGGACGACGTAGAGCCGGTGTCCGAGGAGCAGCATGCCGTCGCCGCCTTCGAGTGAACCTCCCGCCAGGTCGATCGACGTCGCCGCGCCGGTACGGGGATCGACGCGGTATAGCGCTCCCGTGGCCGTGTTAACGACGATCAGCCAGCGCCCGTCCGGCGTGGCAACGATGCCGTTCGCGTTGCCGATCTCGGAGGGCACCGACTCGTAATCGCCAGTGAGCGCCAGCGTTTGCACGTCCGCCTGCGACGGCAAGGCGCCAGGCCCGAATGAAATGCGGTACAACACATCGTTGAACGAATCGGTGAAGTACGCGTCGTCGCCGGACACGACCACATCGTTCACGAGTGACATGCCGGGCGCGCCGAGCTGGTATGCGGCGAGCTGCGCACCGGTGGAGGCATCGTAGATGAACGCCTGGCCCGTGAAGCCGCCGGCTACGATCAGCCGGTTCGCGCGCGCGTCGTACGCCAGCCCGACGCTCTCCACCCCCTGCGCGGCCACCAGCACATCACCGGTGCCGGTGCGAGCGTCACCGCGCCAGATTGCACCGGTTGCGAGTGAGCTGACGAAAAACGCGGTTCCGTGGCCGAAGTCGATGCCCTCGGGCCAGAAGCCATCGGGCAGCGCGATCACCGCCGGAAACGCGACGCCGAGCGACGACGACGCCAGAGGGTTGGGATCTGTGGTCTCGGCGCCGCTGCACGCGGCAAGCAGGAGGCTGAGCAGGGTGATGCAGGTTGCATGGGCGCGCATTGTGATCTCCAGGAATGGGTGGTTGCGCACAGCGAGCTTCCGCCGCGCCGCGCTCGCCGCTACCGTAGGATTCGGCACCGGTGTGTATCGCTCTCGCCTGGGTACGCGCAGAATCCTCGTGAATCCAGACATCCCGGCCGATTCGACCCTCGGAGCGTATGCGTGACGCGAGCGGTCAGGAGCGTGGAGTAGCAGGACGTCAGCGATCGGTGACGGAGCTACTGGTCGATCTGCGTGCGGGTGTGCCCGGAGCGATGGAGCAGCTGATGCCAGTCGTCTACGACGACCTCTCGCGGATCGCGCATCGCCAGCTTCGCATGGAATCCGCCGGCCACACCCTCTCCACCACTGCGCTGGTCCATGAGGCGTACCTCCGCCTGGTCGATCAGACGCGCGCGCAGTGGGTGGACCGCGCGCAGTTCCTCGGCATCGCCGCGCAGGTCATGCGGCGCGTGCTGGTGGATCACGCGCGGCGGCATCGTGCCGGCCGGCGCGGCGGGCCGCAGCTGCAGCGGGTGCCGTTGGAGATGCTGGAATCGGCCGACGCGGGCGCGGCGGCGGCAAGCGAGCGTGCGGACGTGCTGATCGCCCTCGATGACGCGCTGGAAGCACTCGGGCAACTGGCGCCGCGGCAGGCGCGTGTCGTCGAGTGTCGTTTCTTCGGTGGATTGACCGAGGACGAGACTGCGAGTGCGCTCGGCGTCACCGCACGAACGGTCGCGCGCGACTGGGTCAAGGCCCGCGGCTGGTTGATGCAGGAGCTCTCCGATGCCGGCGTCTGATGCCGACTGAACACGACGCCGCGCGCTGGAGCGCGCTGCAGCGCGTGCTCGATGGAGCGCTCGACCTGCCCGAAACGGACCGTATCGCTTACCTGGAGCGGGCGTGCGGCGATGATGGCCGGCTCCTCGCTGCTGCAACGCGACTGCTGCGCTCGTGCGAACGGGCGGAGGCCGCTGCTGGATTCCTCGCCGGCTCCGCGGTTGCGTTCGCGACACCGTTCGTCGCAGAGCTCGCAACGGAAGAGGCCGCGCGCGAAGCGGACCGACATGCGCGGTTCGCGCACGCTCTCCACACGACCTCCGATGGCAGGTACACGATCGAGCACGAGCTCGGACGCGGCGGTATGGCGACAGTGTACGCAGCACGCGACGGCCGTCACGAACGCCGTGTTGCGGTAAAGGTGCTGGAGGCCAGTGTCACGCAGGCCGGCGCCGCGCGCTTCCTGCGCGAGGTGCGCACGGCCGCAGCGCTCACCCACCCGCACATCGTCGGTGTTCACGACTCGGGTGAGGCGGACGGCTTTCTGTATTACGTGATGCCGTTCGTCACCGGTGAGACGCTTCAGGAGCGTCTGCTGCGTGCTGAAGCAATGCCTGTCGAGGACGCGGTACGGTTGCTGCGCGATGTGGCTGATGCGCTCGGTTACGCCCACGCACGGGGATTCGTGCATCGCGACCTCAAGCCGGCGAACGTGCTTCTGAGTGAAGGCCACGCCCTCGTCGCAGATTTCGGCATCGCAAAGGCGCTCGCGATGGCCGAGCCGGATGAAGCTGTCACCACGGGCGATTCCGCCGACCTCCGCGCCGATCTCACGTCCGCCGGTACGACGCCGGGCACGCCGGCATACATGGCACCGGAGCAGATCGGAGGCGCTGCAGCGGACGCGCGCACCGACCTTTACGCCCTGGGTCTCGTGATGTACGAAGCGCTGACGGGTGCGCACCCGTTCGGCACGCGTGCGCCACACGAGATGCTGCTCGCTCAGCGGATCGATATGCCGCCTCCGCTCGAGACCCGCCGACATGATGTGCCGTCTGATCTGGCCGCCTTGGTCATGAGCCTGCTGGCCAAGGACCCGTCGGCGCGACCGCAGAGCGCAGGCGACGTACTCCGCGTTGTCAACGGAGTAATGGGTGTCCGCCCGTTGCCGGCCCGGGCGTCATATCGCCGCCCCCCCGCGATCGCGGCCGTCTTCCTCACCGTGTTCCTCGCCGCTGCAGGTTACGCGACGTGGCGCACGCTCTCGCCTGGTGCAACGCTACCGGGTCGTGTCGTGGATACGAGCGCGGTTTCCGGGGGGGTCAGTAGCGTCGCAGTGCTGCCGTTCGCGAATGTCGGCGGGTCGGCGGATGATGAGTATTTCACGGATGGCCTGACGGACGAGTTGGCGCTGGCACTCGCGCGTCTGCCGGGCCTGCGTGTGGCGGGTCGCACGTCGAGCTACACGTTCAGGGCGCGCTCGCCGACGGCCGGTGAGATCCGCCAGACGCTGAGCGTGGATGCATTCATCACGGGCACGGTGCGACGAGCGCGCGATCGACTGCGCGTGGCCGTGCAGCTGGTCAGCACCGGAGACGGATCGATCCTCTGGGGCGACGTATATGAGGCCGGGTCGAGCGACGTGTTCTCGGTGCAGGAGGAGCTCACGCACGCCATCGTGACCGCGCTCGCGCCGTCGCTCGGCGATCGTGGAAATGACGCGGCGGCCATGAATTCGCGACGCGGCACCGCGGACCCGGAGGCCTACGATCTCTTCCTCCGCGGACGCTACCGCTGGCAGGAGCGCGGCGCAGAGAATCTGGAGCACGCGATACGCTTCTTCAACGCCGCCATTGCCCGCGATCCGTCGTTCGCCCGCGCACACGCCGGACTCGCACTGACATACGGCGTCCTGCCGATCTACCTCAATGAAACCGCGGAACCTGCGCTCACGCTCCATCTGGAGAGCGCCGAACGCGCGGTGCAGCTCGACTCCACGCTCGCCGATGCGCAGGTGGCGCTGGCGAGCGCGAAGGAGCTGCAGCTGCGTTTCGCGGACGCCGAGGCGCGCTACCGCGCGGCTCTCGACCTGGAGCCGGATGACGTCACTACGCACCAGTGGTTCGGTTTCTTCCTGCTCAATACCGGCCGCCCGGCCGAAGCAATCGTCGAACTCAACCGTGCGGCGCAGCTCGACCCCCTGGCCAGGTCGCCCGGCGCCACAGTCGCCATGGGATACCTGTCAGCTCGCCGCTTTGCCGACGCCGAAGCTGCCGCCCGCAGGGTCCTCGCCTACGACTCCACCTTCAGCCTCGCCCTTCTCGGCCTCGGCTTGGCGCAGACGTTCGGTGGCCAACCGGACAGCGCGGTTGCCACGCTCCAGCACACGATCCGCCTCTATCCCGGGATACTCGGCATCCGCACGGCGCTCCTGTTCGCATATGCCGCCGCGAACCGCTGGGCCGATGCGGAACGCATGCGCGCGCAATTGCATTCCAGCACAGGCGGAGCGACCGACGTCGATGCGGCATTTGCAGACCTGGTGTTCGGCGATCCGGAGCCAGCGTTACGACTGTTGAGATCGGAGCGTGGACGCCGGCAGTGGTACGGTGAGCTCGGCTTCGGCTGCCACCCGTTCCTCGACCCGCTCCATAACGATCCGCGATTCCGGGAAGTGCTGGATGACCTCAATGTGCAACCTTGCCCGTATGCGCGCCCATGGCCCCTGCGATATCCGGATTGACGGGCGCCCCCCGGACGTCACGGCGACACAGATGAAACCATCGCCGCCCATGCCGCGTCATGTGAGCATCCACTTCTTCGGCGCGGTGCATGGCGACTCCCCTGATTGAGCTGAACGGCCTGACGCAGGCGTATGGCAGTATGGTCGTCCTGAACGGCCTGA
>DATHVW010000160.1:0-24578 GCA_035461085.1 Longimicrobiales bacterium
CAAGCGGGTGCCGCCGGAGCTCAAGGCGGGCGACCGCGTGCTGTATGGCAAGTACAGCGGCACCGAGGTAACAGTGGCCGACGAGCAGTATCTGATCCTTCGCGAGTCGGACGTACTCGCTGTGATCAAGAGCTAAAACGAAACGATCAAAGGGAGGTAGGCAGCCATGGCTGCAAAGGAACTGCATTTCGATACGGATGCACGCGCCGCGCTGAAGCGTGGCGTGGACCAGCTGGCGCAGGCTGTGAAGGTCACGCTGGGGCCGAAGGGCCGCAACGTCGTGATCGACCGGAAGTTCGGCGCGCCGACGGTGACGAAGGACGGCGTGACGGTGGCGAAGGAAGTCGAGCTGAGCGATGCCATCGAGAACATGGGCGCCCAGATGGTGAAGGAAGTCGCCACGAAGACGAGCGACCTGGCGGGTGACGGGACGACGACGGCGACGATCCTGGCGCAGGCCATTTTTCGCGAGGGTCTGAAGAATGTGACGGCCGGCTCGAACCCGATGGCGATCAAGCGCGGGATCGACAAGGCAGTGGAGCAGGTGGTGTCCGAGCTGAAGGCGATCTCAACGCCGACGAAGGGCAAGAAGGAGATCGCGCAGGTCGGGACCATCTCTGCGAACAACGACGAAGAGATCGGCAACCTCATTGCCGACGCCATGGAGAAGGTCGGCAAGGACGGCGTGATCACCGTCGAGGAGGCCCGCGGCCTGGAGACGACGCTGGAGACGGTCGAGGGCATGCAGTTCGACCGCGGCTACCTGTCGCCGTACTTCGTGACGGACCCGGAGCGGATGGAGGCCGTCCTCGAGGACGCCGTCGTGCTGATCCACGACAAGAAGATCAGCTCGATGAAGGACCTGCTGCCGGTGCTGGAGAAGGTGGCTCAGATGGGCCGTCCGCTGCTCATCATTGCGGAGGACGTCGAGGGCGAGGCGCTCGCGACGCTGGTGGTGAACAAGCTGCGTGGCACGCTGCGGGTGTGCGCGGTGAAGGCGCCGGGCTTCGGCGACCGCCGCAAGGCCATGCTCCAGGACATCGCGATCCTGACGGGCGGCCAGGTCGTGTCCGAGGAAGTCGGGTTCAAGCTGGAGAACGCGACGCTGAACGAGCTGGGCAAGGCGAAGCGCATCGTCATTGACAAGGACAACACGACGATCATCGACGGCGCGGGCGAGGCGGACCAGATCAAGGGTCGCATCGACGAGATCCGGGTGGCCATCGACAAGTCCACGTCCGACTACGACAGTGAGAAGCTGCAGGAGCGTCTGGCGAAGCTGTCGGGCGGTGTTGCGGTGATTCATGTCGGCGCCGCGACGGAGACGGAGATGAAGGAGAAGAAGGCCCGCGTCGAGGACGCGCTGCATGCGACGCGTGCTGCGGTGGAGGAGGGCATCGTCCCCGGTGGTGGCGTGGCGCTTCTCCGGATCCAGGACAAGCTCCGTGATTTCCAGACGGGTGATGCCGACGAGCAGATCGGCGTCGGCATTGTGGTGCGCGCCCTGGAGGAGCCGATTCGGCAGATCGCCGAGAATGCCGGCAGCGAGGGTTCCATCGTTGTGGACAAGGTCCGCAACAACAGCTCCGCCAGCTTCGGCTTCAATGCGCGTACCGAGAAGTACGAGGACCTGGTCGAGGCCGGCGTGATCGACCCGACCAAGGTCACGCGTACTGCGCTGCAGAACGCTGCCTCAATCGCCTCGCTCCTGCTGACGACGGAGTGCGTCGTCGTGGAGAAGAAGGAGGACGAGAAGTCGGCTCCGGCCATGCCGGGCGGCGGCATGGGCGGGATGTACTGATCCGGCAGTTTTCCGGACGGACGTGCCCGGGGGCTCCGCCTCCGGGCACGTTTTCGTTCCGGCTGATAGCCTTGTCGCGTGACGCCCCCGCGCCCGGGCTTCAAAAAGGCAGGGCGGCGCTGTACCTTCACCGTCGTCGGAAACGCACCTGTGCCCCGTGACATCCGGATGATCAAACTTACTCTGCCGGACGGAAAGGTCCTCGAGCTGCCGGCCGGCGCAACGGCGTATGACGCGGCCGAGGCCGTCGGTCCGCGCCTCGCCCGGGCTGCAGTGGCCGCCCGCCTCGACGGCCGGATCATCGAGCTGAGCCGGCCCATCGAGGCGGACGGCCGGATCCAGATCCTCACCGAACGCGATCCCGACGCGCTGGACGTGATGCGGCATTCGGCGGCCCACGTCCTGGCCACAGCCGTACGACGGCTCTACCCGAAGGCCGGAATCGGGTTCGGGCCGCCCATCGAGGACGGCTTCTACTACGACTTCGAGGTCGATTCGCCCTTCACGCAGGAGGACCTGGCTCGGATCGAGGCGGAGATCGGGCAGGTCATCGCAGCGGACGATCCGTTCGAGAGGCGGGTGGTGGACCGGCGCGAGGCCCGGGCCCTCTTCGCCGATGACCCCCTCAAGCTCGAGCGGCTGGAGGAGCTGGCCGACGACGAAGTCATCACGGTGTACCGGAACGGCCCGTTCCTGGACCTGTGCCGGGGGCCTCACGTGGCCAGCACGGGACGGGTACGCAACGTCAAGCTGATGTCGGCGGCGGGCGCGTACTGGCGGGGCGACGTCAAGCGTCAGATGCTGCAGCGCATTTACGGCACGGCCTGGTTTACGGAAGACGACCTCGCGGCGTACCTGAAGCGCATCGAGGAGGCGAAGCGGCGGGATCACCGGAAGCTCGGGCGGGACCTCGACCTGTTCATGATGCATCCGTTCGCTCCCGGCGCCGCGTTCTGGACCGACCGGGGCAGCACGATCTTCCGGGAGCTCGGCGACTGGATGCACGGTACGCTGTCGCGGAACGGCTATCAGCACGTGAAGACCCCGCTCCTCTTCAACAAGGGGCTGTGGGAGATTTCCGGTCACTGGGGGAAGTACCGCGAGAACATGTTCCTCGTCCTCGACAGCGAGTCGGGGGAGCACGACTTCTCGCTCAAGCCGATGAACTGTCCGTCGCACCACGTCCTGTACGGATCCAGGAAGCACTCCTACCGGGAGCTCCCCATCCGCTATGCCACGCAGGATGTGCTGCACCGGAACGAGGTCTCCGGAGCGCTGAGCGGGCTGACACGGGTCCGTCAGTTCCAGCAGGACGATGCGCATATCTACCTGCGGGAGGACCAGATCATCGACGAGGTCCGTCGCCTGGTGGAGCTGCTGAACTACTTCTACGAGACGCTCGGGCTGTCGTACACGGCCAAGTTCGCCACACGTCCGGAAGTACGCATCGGGGACGACGGCATGTGGGACCGCGCCGAGGAGGCCCTCAGAGCGGCCCTCGAAGCCATTGGCATGGCGTACGAGCTCAAGCCCGGCGACGGCGCGTTCTACGGACCGAAGATCGATTTCGACGTGGCCGACGCCATCGGCCGGACCTGGCAGCTCGGCACGATCCAGCTCGACTATTCGGCACCGGAGCGTTTCGACCTCGTATACTCCGGTGAGGACAATCGCGAGCATCGGCCGGTGGTCATCCACCGCGCGATCTTCGGCTCCTTCGAGCGCTTCATCGCCATTCTCATCGAGCATTTTGCCGGGGACTTCCCGCTCTGGCTGGCGCCGGAGCAGGTGAGGGTGCTGCCTATAACGGACGAACTGGCCGCCGATGCCCGCACCTTCGCGGACCAGCTCCGGGAGGCGGGCATCAGGGCCGGCGTGGATGATCGCGCCGAGACCCTGAACTACAAGATCCGCGACGCCGAGTTGCACAAGGTCCCGTACATGGCGGTCATCGGCGCGCGTGAGGCGGAGGCGGGGACGGTGGCCATGCGGAAGCGGGGGGCGGGTCGCAAGCAGGAAGTCGTCGCGCGGGCCGATGTGGCCGCGCGTCTGGGCGAGGTCATCCGTACCCGCGCTCTCGCCGACTGACGACTGGAGCAGACGCCATGACGCCCCTGCCCGTCCTTGACACTCCGGACTGGGGCCGTTAACGTTTTTCGCGACAAGACTGTGAAAGCAGGGGAGCGGGCGCTCCCTTCACCTTTCGGTCCGCGAAGCGGTACCGCCGGGTCCTGACCAGCGAATCCCTCCCGCGTTTGCGGCAGGGAGTTCGTCATGTTGAGGGGCCCGCCGGCAGAGCGGGCCCTTTCCATTTCCCGGAGGCTGCGCCATAACGACAGACAAGAGAGTCCGTGTCAACCGGCAGATCCGTATCAGTCCTGTCCGCGTGATTGCGGCGGACGGAGAGCAGCTGGGCATCATGCCCATCGAGGAAGCGCTGGCGACTGCCGAGAACGAGGGGCTGGACCTCGTCGAGGTGGCACCCACCGCGCGCCCGCCGGTGGTTCGGATCATGGATTATGGCAAGTTCAAGTACGAGGAGGCCCGCAAGGCCCGGCACGCGAAGAAGAAACAGCACCAGATCCTCATCAAGGAAGTCAAGTTCCGGCCGGGCATCGAGACGCACGACTTCGACTTCAAGATCCGGCACGCGCGGCGCTTCCTGGACGAGGGGAACAAGGTGAAGGTCACGATGATGTTCCGTGGCCGGCAGATCGCGCACCCGGAGATGGGCCGCGATGTGATGCTGCGGGTGGCAGGCGTTCTGGAGGACATCGGCAAGGTCGAGCAGATCCCGTCCATGGAGGGACGGACCATGACGATGGTGATCGGACCGAAGAAGACGAGCTGAACGAAGCGCTGCACTGACGAGGTTGCAGCGATCACGGATGATATACGGGGGCAGCATGCCGAAAATGAAGACCAACAAGGCCGTCGCGAAGCGCTTCAAGCTGACCGGTAAGGGCAAGGTGAAGCGCGGGCAGGCGTTCAAGAGCCACATTCTGACCAAGAAGACGCAGAAGCGGAAGCGGAACCTGCGCAAGTCCGCCCTCTGTGCGAAGGGCGACGGCGCGCGTATCAAGCGGATGCTGCGGGGAGGCTGACATGGCGCGCGTAACGGGTGCCGTTCCGAGGCACCACAAGAAGAAGAAGTATTTCCGTGCCGCCCGCGGCTACTTCGGCGGCCGCTCGAAGCTGTGGCGGATCGCGAAGAACGCCGTGGAGCGCGGCTGGGCGTATTCCTACCGGGATCGCAAGCAGCGCAAGCGGGAGTTCCGTCGCCTCTGGATCGCGCGTATCAACGCCGCGGTGCGTGAGGCGGACGGCGATCTCAACTACTCGCGCTTCATGAACGGTCTGAAGCGTGGCGGGATCGAAGTGAACCGCAAGGTACTGGCGGATCTGGCCGTGCGCGACAGCGCCGCATTTGGCGCGCTCGTACAGCAGGCCAAGGCGCAGCTCAGCTGACGCTTCTGGCCGGCAGCATCGCCGGTCGCGACGAACGAGGTCGTCATCCGGCGGATGGCGGCCTCGTTCCGTTTCACGGATTCACCCACACCGACCCGAGGGATGACAGGTAATCTGGACAGGGACCTCGCGACGCTCGAGGACGAAGGCCGCACGGCGATCGCCGCCGCGGCGACGGCGGAGGAGCTGGAGGCCGCACGTATCCGCCTGCTCGGTCGCAAGGAGGGCCGGCTCACGGCCATCATGCGCGGACTCGGAGCGCTCGCGCCCGAGGAGCGGCCGGCCGCAGGAGCGCGCGCGAACCGCGTCAAGGACGCCCTCAACGAGCTGCTGGACGCTAAGCAGGAGGAGCTGGAGCGCCGGCGCGACGGCAGCGGTCCCCAGCTGGACCTGACGCTTCCGGGTCGCGACACCTGGCGCGGCGCGCGCCACCCCGTGTCGCTGGTCATCGCGCAGATCTGCGATGTGCTCGGCTCGCTCGGGTTCACCCGCGCGCGCGGTCCCGAGGCCGAGACGGACTGGTACAACTTCACGGCGCTCAATACGCCGCTCGACCATCCGGCCGCCGACATGCACGACACGTTTTATCTGGCGCCCGGGGTCCTCCTGCGCAGTCACACCTCGCCCGTGCAGGTGCGCACGATGCAGCAGCATCAGCCGCCGATACGGATCGTCGCACCCGGCATGTGCTACCGGCGCGATCCGTTCGACGCGTCGCATGCTCCGGCATTCGATCAGCTCGAGGGGCTCGCGGTCGATGAGGGCATCACGTTCGTGGATCTCAAGGCCACGCTGGCCGAGTTCGCCCGCCGCCTCTTCGGCGAGCGCGCCCGCGTGCGTTTCCGGCCGTCGTACTTCCCGTTCACCGAGCCGAGTGCCGAGGTGGATGTCAGCTGCCTCATCTGTGGCGGCGATGGCTGCAGCGCGTGCAAGGGCACCGGCTGGATCGAGATCATGGGCGCGGGCATGGTGCATCCCGCCGTGTTCGAGCACGTCGGCTACGATCCCGAGCGCTACACGGGCTTCGCGTTCGGCATGGGGCCGGCACGCATTGCGATGCTGCGTTACGGCATCCCCGACATCCGGCTGCTCTACGACACGGACGTGCGCTTCCTCGAGCAGTTCACGGGTGCCGTATGAACATCAGCTACCGCTGGCTGAAGGATCTGATTCCCGGTCTGAGCGCCACGCCGCAGCAGGTGGCCGAGCGCCTCGCGATGCTCGGTGCACCCGTGGACGAGGTGGTCGATATCGGCGGTCCGCTGCGCGACATCGTGATCGGCCGCGTGATCAGCGCCGAGCAGCATCCGAACGCCGACCGTCTGCGGTTGTGCAGCGTCGATGCGGGCACGGGCGAGCCGCTCCAGGTCGTGTGCGGTGCGCCCAACGTGACGGCGGGCGCATACTACCCTTTCGCCCCGGTCGGCGCCTCGCTGCCCGGCGGGATCACGATCCGCAAGGCGAAGATCCGCGGCTCCGAGAGTCAGGGTATGCTGTGCAGTGCACGCGAGCTGGGCCTCGGCCGTGACCACGAGGGCATTCTGGAGCTGCACGGCGACTTCGAGCAGGGTAGATCATTCATCGAGAGCACGGGCCTAGACGATACCCGTCTCGTCGTGGACGTCACGCCGAACCGCCCGGATCTGCTGTCCCACATCGGCGTCGCGCGCGAGATCGCCGCGGCGGAGGGGCTCAGCCTGCAGATGCCGCCGGCGCCCGGCAGCGAGGAACCGGACGGGTTGAACGCATCGGCCGTGGGCACCGACGCATACTCAGTGAGCACCTCCGGCGTCAGTGTACGCGTCGAGGACCCGGATCTCTGCCCGCATTACATGGCCGTCGTCCTCCGCGGCGTGCATGTCGGCCCCAGCCCCGAGTGGCTGGCCGGCCGGCTGCGCGCGATCGGCCTGCGTCCCATCAGCAACATCGTCGATGCGACGAACTACGTGCTGCACGAGCTCGGACATCCGATGCACGCGTTCGATCTCGACCGGCTCGGCAGCAGCGTGGTCGTGCGACGTGCCCGCCCCGGCGAGCGGATCCGCACGCTCGACGATGCGGATCGTGCGCTGACGCGGGACATGCTCGTCATCGCCGATGGCAGCCGACCGGTCGCCGTCGCCGGTGTGATGGGCGGCGCCGACACGGAGGTGCAGGACGACACGCAGAACATCCTGCTGGAGATCGCGGTGTTCGATCCCGCCTCGGTGCGTGCCACGAGGCGCGCGCTCGGCCTCGGCACGGATGCCAGCTATCGCTTCGAGCGCGGTGTCGATCCCGCCGGCATCGCCGGCGCAGCCGCCAGGGCCGTGAGCCTCATTCGCACCGTGGCGGGTGGCACGGTGGAAGCCGACGTCGCGTTCGCCGGCGCCGCCATCCCCGAGCCGCCGACGGTTCGCCTGCGGCTCGCGCGTGTCGCCCAGATCCTCGGCGTGCCCCTCGACGCCGGAACCGTGACGTCGTACGTGCAGCCGCTCGGGTTCGACGTGCAGACGGTGGACGCCGGAACGCTCAGCGTGCGCGCGCCGGGACATCGCAGGTTCGACGTCGCGCGGGAGGAAGACCTCATCGAGGAGATCGCCCGGCGCCACGGTTACGACGAATTCCCTGACGAGCTCCGGCCGTTCCGCCCGAGCGCGGTGCCGACGCATCCGCTCTTCCTGCTCGAGGACCGCCTGCGCGCACTGCTCGTCGGCCGCGGACTGCTCGAAGCTCACACGGCCGCGTTCGCACCGGCATCCGCAGGGGACGTCGAGCTGCTGCTGCCGCTCGCGGCCACGGAGAGCCGCCTCCGGCGATCGCTCGTGCCGGGACTGCTGCGTCGCGTGGAGAGCAACTTCGCGCGCGGCGCGCGCAGCATCCGCCTGTTCGAGATCGGCACGACGTTCGCTCCCGCCGATGATGGCGGTGTGCCTCGGGAAACGACGCGGCTCGCCGTCGCGTGTACGGGTCAGCGCACGCCGCCGCACTGGTCCGCAGAGCCCGCAGCCTTCGACATCTGGGACCTGAAGGCGCTCGCCGGTGACATCGCCGCGACGCTCGGTCTCTCGGTTGAGCCCGGCGGCGATGGGCCCGATATCGAGCCGGGGCTTTCGTTCCGGCTCGCGGCACGGCATGATGAGACGCACGGCGGTGGCGCTGGCCGCGACGGAAGCGACGGGAGCGCTGCAGGGCCCGCCGGCATCACGCACGGATACGCGGGCCGCGTCCGTGCAACGGGCATCGATGCACCGGCCTGGGCCGACGAGGTGTGGGTCCTGGAGGTGGAGCTGCCGCAGGACGGCGGGGAGCACGGTGCGGTCACGTTCGAGGACCTGCCGCAGCATCCCGCCATAGAACGCGACCTCGCCCTGCTCGTCGGGGCGCAGCAGCCGGCCGCACAGGTCGGCGCGACCATTCGCGCGGCAGGCGGTGCATTGCTCGAGGCTGTGGACGCGTTCGACGTGTACAGCGGCAGCGGCGTTCCGGAGGGCATGCGCAGCATCGCATGGCGCCTCCGCTTCCGTGCAGCGGACCGTACGCTCACGGACACAGAGGTCGATGGCGTGATTCGCAAAGTGCTCGTTCGACTGAAAGAAGAGCTGGGAGTGGAGCAGCGTGCGTAAGACGCAGACGACGCCGCCGGAGCTGGATCACCTGGAGCTCACGATACGGCGGCTGATCGACTCGCATCAGATGTGGGAGAAGCGGGCGCAGGCGGCCGAGGCGCGCGCGCGCGAGCTCGAGAGTGCCATTCAGGACCTCTCGGCGGGGCGGCTGGACCCGACCGCTCTCGCCGAAGAGGTTCGTCTCCTCGAGAAGCGCAATGCGTCGCTGGTGGACAGGCTCAGCCGGGCACAGGCTGCCGTCGACCGGATGATGGCGCGACTCCAGTTCACCGCGGAGGAACGTTGAAGAAGGCGCCCGAGCGCACCGTCGTGACGGTCGAGATCGCCGGCGAGGAGTACAACATCCGGGCACTCGCGAGCCCTGAGTACACGAAGGACTGCGCCGCCTACGTTGACCGCACGCTGTCGGAGATCATGCGGCAGGGCTCATTGCTGCAGGCGCACAAGGGCGCGATCCTGGCGGCGCTGGCGCTGGCCGACGAGCTGTTTCAGACGCGGGCACAGCTCGATGCGCTGCGCACGGAGGTCAGCACGCGGGCCGGCGCGCTCGCTTCGGCCATCGAAGACCGTCTGGAGCCCTCCGGCCTTGCGGGCGATTCCTGACGGCGGCTACTTTGCCCGCCGCAGCGGCTTGCGCCGCCGCATAACTGCCGTCGTAAGTACAAGTTGCCTACCCCGGGCGCACCCGGCGCCCTTCTGGAGAGATCATGGAGACTCCATTGCTGATCGGCGCCGTCGCGATCGGCTCCGTTCTGCTCGGTGCATTGCTGGGATACTGGATCCTGCAAACGCGTGCACGACGCCGGAAACTGGACGCGGAATCACAGGCGGCGCGCATGCTCGAGGCGGCGAACGCGGACGTCGAGCGGATCCGCCATGGGGCGGAGCTGGCCGGTCGCGAGGAGGCGTATCGCGCCAAGCAGGACTGGGAACGCGAGGAGACGCGTCGTCGCGAGGAGCTGGACCGTGCAGAAGGCCGGATCGAGGAACGGCGCAGCTCACTCGACCGCAAGTACGATCTGCTCGTGGAAAAGGATCGCCAGGGCGAGGAACGGCAGCGTGAGCTGGACGCGCGCCTGGCGGATCTCGAGCGCCAGCGCGCGGAAGCCGCCCGGCTGGAGCAGGAGGCGCAGGCGCGGATCGAAGCGCTCGGCGGGATGTCGCGCGAGGAGGCGAAGCGCATGCTCGTCCAGCAGATGGAGGAGCACGCGCGCGCACAGGCAGCCAACACCATTCGAGAGATACGCGAAACGGCGCGGCGGGAAGCGGAGCGGGAGGCCACGAACATTCTGGCGCTCGCCATTCAGCGGATCGCCGCAGATCACACCGCGGAGAGCACCGTCTCCGTAGTCAGCCTGCCTTCCGACGAGATGAAGGGCCGCATCATCGGACGCGAGGGTCGCAACATCCGCGCGTTCGAGCAGGCGACCGGCATCGACGTCATCATCGACGACACACCGGAAGCCGTCATCCTCTCCGGGTTCGATCCGGTCCGCCGGGAAGCGGCGCGCATCGCGCTGGAGAAGCTGGTGGTGGACGGGCGCATCCACCCCGGCCGCATCGAGGAAGTGGTTGCGAAGGCGCGCAAGGAGGTGGAGGACTCGATGCTCCAGGCGGCCGAGGAAGTGTGCTACGAGCTCGGCGTCCACGGCATCCACCCGGAGATCATGAAGGTCCTCGGCCGGCTGCGCTACCGCACATCGTACGGTCAGAACCAGCTGCTGCACGCGAAGGAGGTCGCACTCGTCGCGGGTAACATGGCGGCCGAGATGAAGCTGGACGCGACCATGACGAAGCGCATGGCGCTGCTCCATGATGTCGGCAAGGGTCTCACGCACGAGCATGAGGGAACGCACGTCGAGCTCGGCTGGAACCTCTGCAAGAAGTACAACGAGCCGGACCAGGTGCTCAACGCCATCAAGGCGCACCACGACGAGGAGCCGCACCGTTATCCCGAGACGTTCCTCGTGACCGCCGGCGATGCCGTGAGCGGCGCGCGGCCGGGTGCACGCCGCGAGATGTTCGAGACCTACGTGAAGCGGCTCGAGAAGCTCGAGGAGATCGCCACGAGCTTCACGGGCGTGGAGCGCTGCTTCGCGATCCAGGCGGGGCGCGAGGTACGCGTGATGGTCAACCCCGAGGACATTACGGACAGCAGCATGTCCGAGCTGAGCGAGCAGATCGCGCGGCGCCTCGAGGATGAGCTGCAGTATCCGGGACAGATCAAGGTGATCGTGATCCGCGAGACGCGCGCGGTCGATTTCGCGCGCTGAGCGACGCACAACATATATCAGGCGTCCGGCAACGGACGGGAGCGGGAGACGAAGATGGCGAAGATCATCAGCGGGCAGGAGCTGAGCGAGACGATGCGTGCGGAGATCGCGGCGGACGCCGCGGCGTTCCGCGATGACACCGGCATGGCCCCCGGTCTCGCGGTCGTGCTCGTCGGCGCGGACCCGGCCAGCGAGGTGTACGTCCGCATGAAGGGGAAGGCGGCGGACAAGGCGGGGTTCGTCTCACGCCAGATCACGCTGCCGACCGATACCCCCGAAGACGAGCTGCTCGGCGTCGTCGCCGGCCTGAACGCGGATCCCGCCGTGCACGGCATCCTGGTGCAGCTGCCGCTCCCGAAGCACATCGACTCCGCTCGAGTCCTGCTCGCCATCGATCCCGCCAAGGATGTCGATGGGTTCCATCCGATGAACGCCGGGCGCCTGGCCGTCGGTGATGAGACGGTCCTCGCGCCGTGCACGCCGGCCGGCATCATCGAGATGCTGCTGCGCTCCGGCTACGATCCGTCCGGCCGCCACGTCGTCGTGGTCGGCCGCTCCAACATCGTGGGCAAGCCCGTCTCGCTCCTGCTGCTGCGGACGGGCCGCGGCGGCAACGCCACGGTCACGATCGCGCACAGCCGCACGAAGGACCTCGGCACGATCACGCGCCAGGCCGACATCCTCATCGCGGCCGTCGGTCGCGCCAACCTGATCACGAAGGACATGGTGAAGCCGGGGGCCGTCGTGATCGACGTCGGTGTGAACCGCGTCGATGATGCCGCCGCTCCCAAAGGTTACCGCCTCGTGGGCGACGTCGCGTTCGATGAGGTCGCGGAGGTAGCCGAAGCCATCACTCCGGTGCCCGGCGGCGTGGGTCCGATGACGATCACGATGCTGCTGCGCAACACGGTAGACGCTGCCCGCCAGCAGCAGGCGGCCGACGCGGAACGCGGCGCGCTCATAGACGGATAACGTGCAGGAGTCGTTCGACTTCGATGCGCAGCGCCCGCCCCGGCGCCCGCGCGAAGAGCCCATCACGCTCGGTGTGGCGGCGCTCAATGCGCACGTGCGCGAGATGCTCGAGTCACGCGTACCTCCACTGTGGGTCGAGGGCGAGATCTCCGGCTGGAAACGGCACTCCTCCGGACATCGCTACTTCTGCCTGCGGGACGCGGACGCCCAGATCAATGCCGTGCTGTTCCGCTCCGATGCGCAGCGCCTGCCGGCCGAGCCCGAGGAGGGCATGCACGTGCGCGTGTTCGGCTCCGTCACGCTCTACGACCGCCGCGGCGACTATCAGCTGGTCGCGCGCCGCGTGGAAGCGACCGGTGATGGCGGCCTGTGGAAGCTCGCGTTCGAGAAGCTCCGTGCGAAGCTGGAGAGGGAAGGGCTGCTCGATCCGGCACGCAAGCGCGCGCTGCCGCTGCACCCGCGCACCGTCGGCATCGTCACGTCGCCGGTCGGCGCCGCACTCCACGACATTCTCCACGTGATCGAGCGGCGTGCCCCATGGACACGCGTCGTGCTGTCCCCGGCTCGTGTGCAGGGCGAGGGCGCCGCGTTCGAGGTGGCGCGCGCGATCCAGCTGTTCGAACGCGGCGGCATACCGATCGACGTGCTGATCGTCGGTCGCGGTGGTGGCTCGATTGAGGATCTGTGGGCGTTCAACGAGGAGCCGGTCGCGCGTGCGATCGCCGCCTGTCCGGTCCCCGTGATCAGTGCGGTCGGCCACGAAGTGGACGTGACGATCGCGGACCTCGTCGCCGACCTGCGGGCGCCCACCCCTTCGGCGGCCGCGGAGCACGCCGTCCCGGATGGCAGTGCGCTGCGCGATGAGCTCGCGGCCGCGCGTGTCCGGCTCGCGCGCACCCTGGGCCGCTTCGCCGTCCGCCGCCGCGAGCAGCTGAACGTGGCGCGTGAGCGGCTCGACCGGCGCATGCATCGTATGGTCGAGAAGCGGCACGAACAGGTCGGCGCGGCCCGCGAGCGCATCGACCGGCGCGTCCATCGCATTGTCGAACGGCGACGTGCCACCCTGATGCAGCTGGCCGCCACCCTGGATGCACTGTCCCCGCTCCAGTCGCTGGCGCGCGGCTATGCCGTGCCGCTCGACGAGCAGGGGCGGATACTGCGCCGTACCGCCGAGTTCAATGTGGACACGCCGTTCCGGCTGCGTGTGGCCGACGGGACGGTACGAGCGCGCACGGAAAACATTGAAGAAGAGCCGTCATGAGCAGTGAGGAACAGCCGGCGGAAGACATGCCGCTCGGGGCGCGCATCCATCGTCTGCAGCGGATCGCGGCGGATCTGGACCGCGAGGACATCGAGCTCGAGGACGCGATGCGCCTGTTCGAGGAGGGCGTCGCCCACCTGAGGGCGGCGGAAGCGCTCGTGAAGGACGCCGAGCTGCGCATCGAGCGGCTGCTGGAGGACAGCGACGGCGTTCGCACCGAGAAGCTCAACCCGGGCGTGTGAGCGGGGTGGACACGGCGCGGTCCCGCAGTACGGACGCGGCCCTGCGCGCGGAAATCGAAGACGCCCTGGCCACGATCCTCGCCGACATGTCCGCCGATGACCCGGTGACGGCGGCAATGCGATACGCGGTCGGCGCGGGTGGCAAACGGCTGCGACCGATGCTGTGCCTGGCCGCCATGGACGCGGCCGGCGCCGCACCCGGACAGCGCGCGGCCGCCGTCCGCGCCGCGTGCGCGCTCGAGCTGATCCATACGTACTCGCTCGTGCACGATGACCTGCCGTGCATGGACAATGACGACCTGCGACGGGGCCAGCCGACCACGCACCGCGTATTCGGCTCGCCCGCGGCCATGCTCGCCGGCTTCGCGCTGATCGTCCTGGCCGCGCGGCTGCTCCACCACAGCGCTCTCGAGATGGGTGCCGGGCCCGACCGGGCTGCCGCCGCGGTCCGCGAGCTCTGCCACGGCGCCGGCGCGGCGGGCATGGTGGGCGGGCAGATGCTCGACCTCCAGTCGGAGCACACCGACGTGGGGCCGGCAGAACTGCGGCGCATTCATGCGTTGAAGACGGGTGCTCTGTTCCGGGCCGCGCTGCGGATCGGAGGTCTGCTCGGCGGGGCCACACCGGCCGCGATCAATGCCCTGGGCGCCTTCGGCGAGCACCTCGGCATGGCCTTCCAGATCACGGACGATGTCCTCGACGTGACCATGGACACCGCAGCGCTCGGCAAGACGGCGGGAAAGGACGTCGAAGCCGACAAGGCGACGTTTGCCGCGAATCTGGGTATCACAGGCGCTCGTGCCGCCGCCGCCGTGGAGGTGGACGCAGCACTGGCACAGCTGGCGGAGGCAGGCCTGAAAAGTCCTGTGCTCGAGGGACTGGCCCGATTCGCCGCGGACCGGAACCAGTGATAGATTCCGCGCAACAGAAGCATGGAGGAGTCGTGTCTCTACTCGATCGGATCCAGTCGCCCGCGGACCTGCGGCAGCTGACGGAAGCCGAACTGCCGCAGGTCGCGCAGGACATCCGCGACCGCATGGTGGATGTCGTCAGCAGGGTGGGTGGCCATTTCGCGCCGGGACTCGGGGTCGTCGAGCTGACCGTTGCGCTGCATTACACGTTCGACACCCCGCGCGACAAGGTGATCTGGGACGTGGGGCACCAGGGGTACCCGCATAAGATCCTGACCGGGCGCAACGAGGGGTTTCCGCAGATACGACAGAAGGGCGGCCCGTCCGGGTTCCTGTCCCGCCGGGAGTCGGAGTACGACGCGTTCGGCGCGGGCCATGCCGCGACGTCGATTTCCGCTGCACTCGGGATGGCCACGGCCCGCGACCTCAACGGCGACGACTTCGAGGTGGTGGCGGTGATCGGCGACGGCGCCCTCACGTGCGGCATGGCGTACGAGGCCCTGAACAATGCCGGCCATACGGATCGCGACATCATCGTCATCCTGAATGACAACGAGATGTCGATCTCGCCGAATGTCGGTGCGATCAACAAATACCTCACGCGCGTCGTCACGAACCCGATCTACAACCGGGTACGCGATGAAGTGAAGCACATCATGAATCGCACGGGCGCGATCGGTGATGTGATGCAGTCGGTTGCACTCAAGATGGAGGAGATGGGGAAGACGCTGCTGACGCCCGGGATCCTGTTCGAGGAGCTCGGGTTCCGCTATGTCGGCCCCGTCGATGGCCATGATCTGCCGGCGCTGATCGGCACGCTGCGCAACGTGCGCGAATGGGAAGGCCCGCGCCTCGTGCACGTCGTGACGAAGAAGGGCAAGGGATTCGCACTCGCCGAGGAGAACCCCGTCGTGTGGCACGGCGCGACCCCGTTCGACAAGCTCAGCGGCGAGATGGCCAAGAAGAAGGGCGGCTTTCCGGCCTACACGAACGTTTTCGGCAAGGGACTGGTCGAGCTCGGTGAGCAGCAGCCGGCAATGGCGGTGATCACCGCGGCCATGCCCGGTGGTACCGGCACCGGTGTGTTCGGCGACACGTACCCGGATCGCTATTTCGATGTCGGCATCGCGGAGGGTCACGGCGTCACGTTCGCGGCCGGGCTCGCGACGGAGGGGATCGTGCCGGTCGTCGCGATCTACTCGACGTTCCTGCAGCGTGCCTACGACTCGATCATACATGATGTCGCGATCCAGAACCTGCCGGTGGTCTTCGCCATGGACCGCGCCGGCATGGTCGGCAACGACGGGCCGACGCACATGGGACTCTACGACATTGCGTATCTGCTCGCCGTCCCGAACATGACGGTGATGGCGCCAAAGGATGGCGCGGAGATGCTCGCGCTCCTGCGTCTGGCGGTGGAACGCGCGGACGGGCCGTACTCGGTGCGGTATCCGCGAGACAACGTACCGGCGGCCGTGCCGGCGCTCGCGGACATTCCGCCGATCGAGTACGGCACCTGGGAAGTGGTGCGACGCGGCGAGGGTCTCGCGCTGCTGGCCACGGGGACCATGGTGGAGCCCGCACTCGAAGCGGCGCAGCAGCTCGAGGCGGAGGGCATCAAGGCGACGGTCGTGAATTGCCGGTTCATCAAGCCGATGGATGAAGCGACGCTCGCCTGGGTCGTCGAGCATCACAACGCGCTCCTCACGATAGAGGAGGGAACCGTCATCAACGGCTTCGGCGCATCGCTCTCACGCGTCGTCGAATCCGCGCGGCGACAGCATCAGAATCTGCTGATCGACATCCTCGGCGTACCGGATCGAATTTTCGACCATGCATCGCGGGCCGAACAGCTCGCCGAGGCCGGACTGGACGCGACCGGCATCGCGGCCCGTGCGCGCGCACTCGCCGCGGCGGGTGTGGTGCCCGCCGCCAGGACTGCCTGATGGAGGCTGGCGGATTTCGTCGGATAGGCGTGGCCGGTCACCCGCGCCACGACGCGATCCGCCCCACCCTCGATGAGCTGCGCCGGACGGCCGAAGCCCACGGCGCCGAAGTGCTCGTCGAGGAAAGCCTCCAGGAGATGGCGCCGGGCGTCGCCACGTTCGACGGCGATAATGTCGATCTGCTCATCACGCTCGGCGGCGACGGCACGCTGCTGCGCGGCGCCCGCAGCGTCGCAGCTTCCCACACTCCCGTTCTCGGCGTCAATCTCGGCCATCTGGGTTTTCTCACGTCGATCGCGCTCGCCGATCTGTCCCTCGGCCTCGACGCGCTGTTTCGCGGTGACTACTGGCTCGATGTGCGATCCACGATCGAGGCGCGCGTAACCGGTGCGGATGGCACGCATGGCGATACGTTCATCGCGATCAACGACGCGGTCCTGCACAAGGGCGGCTTTGCCCGCGTCATCCGCCTCGCCGTGCACGTCGGTCCCGATCAGCACGAGGTCGGTACCTATACCGCAGACGGGATCATACTCGCCACACCGACGGGTTCCACGGCCTATTCACTCTCGGCCGGAGGACCCATCGTCGATCCCAGCATGGAATGCATCCTCGCGACGCCGATCTGCCCCCATACGCTCGTCGTGCGGCCGCTCGTCCTGCCGATGGACCTGCAGCTCACGGTGACACCTCTCGCCGGAATCGAAGAGGTCATCCTTACCGTGGATGGACAGGACGGTGCCGAGCTGCGCCCGGGCGATCACCTCGCGGTCCGACGCGGCGAGCCGACCCTGCCACTGATCCGTCTTTCCGGCCAGAACTTCTTCTCCACGCTGCGTCGCAAGCTGCACTGGGGGCTCGAGCACTCCGACCGCGCGGGCTCGCGCTGAGTGCGCCTGTCGCATCGGCCTATTGAAGCGCCCCTCCTCCTTCTGATACCTTTGCTGCATGCTCACTGAGCTGCGCATCCAGGATTTCGCCGTCATCGACCGCCTCGCCATCCGGCTGGGGCCGGGGCTGAACGCGCTCACCGGTGAGACCGGCGCGGGCAAGTCCATCATCGTCGGTGCATTGTCACTGATCCTCGGGGAACGGGCCTCGGCGGATGTCGTGCGGACGGGTGCGGACCGCGCCATTGTCGAGGCGGTCTTCGACATCAGCCGCCTGGAGGCGGTGCAGCGTCTGGTGAGCGAGCACGGCATCGAGCCGGAGGATGGCCTGCTCATCATACGTCGCGAGATCGGCGCTGCCGGTCGCGGCCGCGTGTGGGTCAATGGGGCTGCGTCAACCGTGGCACTGCTTGGCCAGCTTGGCGCATGGCTGGTGGATCTGCATGGGCAGCATGAGCATCAGTCCCTGCTGCATCCGGCTCAGCAGCGCGCACTGCTCGATGCGTATGCCGACGCGCTCGACCTCGCCCGCACCGTCCGCGCGGAGCATGATCGCCTGCGCGATGCGCGCTCCCGTCTGGACGATCTCGACGCGCGCGTTCGGACGGCCGAACAGCGCGCGGACTTCCTGCGCTTCCAGCTGGAGGAGATCGATCGGGCGAAGATCAGAGCGGGCGAAGAGGAGGAGCTGGAGACGGAAGCGAACCGGCTGTCACATGCGGGAGAGCTCGCGAGCCTGGCGGAATCGCTGCATGTCGAGCTGTATGCCGGCGAGCGCGCGGTGTCGGCGCGACTGGCGGAGGTGCGTCGCACGCTCGACCATCTCACGCGCATCGATTCGACGTTGCAGCAGTGGCGCGAGACGGTGGAAGGCGCGCTGTTCGGACTGGAGGAGATGGGACGCGAGATGGGCGAGTACGCTTCCTCCATCGAGCACGACCCGGCACGACTCGATGATCTGCGCCGCCGGCAGGACCTGCTGTTCCGGCTGAAGCGGAAGTACGGACCGGACCTGGATGATGTGATCCGGACGGCGGCGGAGGCACGAGCGGAGCTGGAAGCGCTGGAAAGCTCGGCGCTCGACCGGGACGCGATCGAGCGCGAGATCGCGGATGCCGCGCGTGCGCTCGAGGCTGCGTGTGCGCGCCTCACGGCCGCGCGCGGCAAAGGGGCGAAGCGCCTCGCGTCCGCGATCGCCGCCGTGCTGCCCGACCTCGGCATGTCGGGCGCGCAGTTCCGCATCGATCTGACGCCTCTGCCACAGCCCGGCGCTCAGGGCGCGGAGGATGTGGAGTTCCTGATTGCGGTGAATGCCGGCTTCGAGCCGCGCCCGCTAACGCGCGTGGCCTCGGGCGGTGAGATGTCACGCATCATGCTGGCACTCAAGACGGAGCTGGCCCGTCTCGATGGCATTCCCACTCTCGTGTTCGATGAGATCGACGCCGGGATCGGTGGTCGCGTGGCGAATCAGGTGGGCGACAAGCTGAAGCGCGTGGCCGAAGGTCACCAGGTGTTCGTGATCACGCACCTGCCGCAGATCGCATCACGTGCGCGCACACACATGCTGGTGCTGAAGACCGACCGGAACGGGATCACCGCCACGGATGTACGGCCGCTCGAGGGCAGCGAGCGCGTGCGCGAACTGGCGCGCCTGCTCGGCGGCGACCCGGAGAGTGAAGTCAGCATCGAACACGCGAGAGAGATGCTCGCTACGGCCTGATTCCTGACCTGGGCCGGGCACGGCTCCGTGGATGCCGAAATGAGGAGGGAGGAGGCGAACCCGTTCGCCTCCTCCCTCTTTCATCCTCGGCGACGCCAGCCGCCGCCGAGGGGACACCCCGCGCACATGGCGTGCGCGCGGGTCAGAGCGGCCGCGGCCGCATCAGAACTCGTAGCGCAGGCGGAGCAGGGCGAGGCGCCCGACCGTCGCGACACCGATGAAGCTCTGATACTCCTCATCCAGCAGATTCGAGATGTTGAGCTGAATGGAGGCGCCCGGAAGCTGCCGGAGATTGTAGCCCAGGTTCAGATCGAGCAGCGTGTAGGAGTCCACGCATTCACCCTGCGCTGCTGCGTCGATGCACTTCAGACCGATATAGCCCGCGGAGTTGGCCGGGAACTCGCCATTGAAACGCGCGCGCAACTCACCGTTGAAGCCCCGGTCTGTGTCACGGTATGTGACCGTCGCGGTGCCCTTTTCCTTCGGCGCATTCAGCGCCACCGGCTGGTCCGCACCACCCTCGAGCGGCAGGTTGAAGTAGTAATCGCTGATCAGCGATGCCGTGGCGCCCACCTGCAGCTTGTCAGTCACAAGGAAGGACGCGCTCACGTCGAATCCGTGAATGTCCACTTCACCGAAATTGCGGTACGTGACCAGCATATCAGCGCCCGCGGCGTTGATATCGGGGGAAGAGAACACACCGCCGGGCACGGACGCCATTCTCGTGGCCAGGTCCGTCGCCGCCGCCTGCGCCTGAGCCGGGGACATGCCCTGACCGACGAAAACCGGCGTGAGGCGCTGCACGAGGAACGGGACGAACTCCTCCGGCGTCAGCAGCGCCAGTGGCGACTGCAGGATGAGCGGTGAGACGAAATTCTCGCGCTTGTCGAGCCACGCGTCAGCCGCGAGCACGAGCCGGTTCCCAATGACGCCCTGGTACCCGACCTCATACGTTTCCGTGCGGGATTCCTCGATTCCCGGAATCGGCTGCAGCGATGTCGCGGACAGTGCGGACCGCGTGTTCAACACCGGGTCGAAGATCGATGTCCCGACCGTTCCGAGTGCGGGGTCTGCGCGCAGAGTGCGCAGATAACCCTGCAGGCTTGCCGGTATCGGCGTTCCCTGTGCGGCTGCGGCCAGGAAGAAGCCTTCGCGCTGCAGGTCGTACAGAGTGACCGCTGTCGGCGCGATGAGGTCGCGCGACGTCTGACCGACCGCTGGTGCGAACGGCGAGCGGATGCCGTACAGGTCGCCGGCCGCGTTGCGGAACGAAATGCCGTCGGCGCCGGGACCCTGCGCACGCAGCCGGAAGCCGAGCAGTCCCAGCTGCTGCGGTGCAGGTCCACCGTCGATGTCCAGGAACAGGTTCAGCGATGAAGGTGTCGAGAATGCGCGATTGTAGGACACGCGGAAGCTCTGGTTCTCGACCGGACTGAAGATCAGGGCCGCACGAGGGGAAAAGACCCACTCATCCAGCTCGCTGTGCTGGTCGCCGCGGCCGGCGAGCACCAGGCTGAGCTTCGACGTCAGGTCGGTGCGGGACTGCAGGTATGCTCCGAACTCGGTGTAATTGTCATCGTCCTCGCGCGCACCGTTGATCGTGCGCTCGGTTTCGGGCATGGTCCGGATGAAGTCGGCACCGTACGTGAAATCCTGCCAGCCAGCGACGTTGAAACCATGCTGAAGCTGGCTGACGAAGACCTTCGACTTGTCGACGATCGGAGCGCCCGACCGGAGCAGGAACGTATCGCCGGCATCGCTCGTGTTCAGGTATGCCTGCGCGAACAGGCGTCGCCAGTTCAGACGTGTCTGGTAATATGCGTACTTCCAGTCCTTGACCTGGCCGGCGCCGATCCCGGTCAGTTCCACTCCACTCCCGGAGTTCGTGAGTCCCGCCGAAAAGACGGCAGTCAACTCGTTCGTGACGCGCCAATCGGCGCGGGCATCACCGGACCATCGCATGATGTCGAAGTCGCGATTGCCGATGCGGGAGATGCGCGCCTGGATCTCGGCTTCCGTCAGCGGAGTGTTGTCCACATCGAGCGGCAGTCCGCGGCGGAACTGCGCCTGATCGGCCGGGTCGGTGCTCGTGGCAAGCGCGCGCGTCCCGATCTCGACGTCATCGAAGTACTCCCACTCTTCGGCCCGCATGTACTGGCCGGAGACCTTCACGCCGAAATTCTCGGACAGCAGCTGCGCCGTGCGGAAGGTGCCGTGCAGGAGACTGCGCTCTCCACCGGCAATCGACACGCTGGTCTGCTGTTCATCCAGTGGAGATTTCGTGATGATGTGCAGCACACCATTGGCCGTGTTCGGGCCGTACAGCGCCGAGCCGGGCCCCAGTACCACCTCCATGCGCGCAATGTCCTCGTTCGTCTGCGGCACGAAATGCATCAGGTTCACGCGCAGGGACGGAATACCCGCGATGCGGTTATCCGTCAAAGTGTGCAGTGAACCCGAGAAGATGTTGTTGAACCCTCGCACAGCGACGTTCGTCGACTGCACGCCCGTGGTGATGACGTCGACACCCGGCACCGAGCGCAGGTGGTCAACGGGCGTGACTGCGGGACGCTGCTCGATCTCGAGCTCGGACACCACCTCCGTGTGGCTGACCGTTTCCGTAGCCTTCTCCTGCCGCCCCCTCGACGCCGAAACCACGACGGGGTTGAGTACGAATGCGGAGGTCCGCAACACGACGTCCGCGGTGTTCGACCCGCCCGCCACCACGCTCACCACGGCCGAACGCGTTACTTCGTAGCCGACGCTCTGCACGGATACGGTGTAGCTGCCGGCCGGTACCGAGACACTGTACCGCCCCTCCGCGTTCGTGAGCGTCGACGCCGCCGTTCGGCCGTTTGACTGCGCATCCACCTGGGCGCTGACGACGGGGCGGCCCGTTTCGCCATCCGTCACCACGCCGGTTATCGTTCCGTTCTGCGCCCATGCCGGAGCCGCTACGAACAGACTCATGGCAAGCAGGGCGTGGAAGCACGTCTTGAGCTTCGAAGCCATACGGGACCTCATGCTGAGTAATGGAAATCGTGTAGGACGTTGTGAAATCGACCCGCGGATCAGCCGTGATGCGGATGCCTCACTGCCCGGGTCCGGATATGCGAAAATGCTCCCTCCGTCGGGCACTCGCCTCTGGAAATACTGGGGACGACAAGCCGGCCGGCCTGACGCCCTTGGGAAGGTCGCGTCCAGTATATTCGCGCGCACGTAGCGGGTCAAGAATCGCGACGCCGTTTGACGCCCCTCGGGACGTGCGCGATACTTGCGGCCAACCGCACCGCAAACCGGGGCCGAATGACCGCAGACGGCGAGCTGACAGGGAACGACTACGTGAGCATCCCGTCCATCGACAGCGACGGGTCGATGGATGCCATCAACGTGCTGCATGGCGCATCGGCGGGGTTCGTCGAATGGAGCGGTGGCGGAAACGCTCTGCTGCGACCGCGTATTCTCTTCGACGGCGTCGAGGTCTCGACCGCAGCGCTGCGCTGGCGACGACTCGATCGCTGGATCCCCGTCTTCACCGCGGACCTGCCGGATGGCTCCACGCTGACCGGTACGATCTGCGCACCGGGCGGATACCCTCCCGCACGCGGGTTCATCGTGCGTTTCGAAGCCGATAACCGGGGTCGGACTGCGCGCGAGCTGCGCGTCGAGCTCGACGTGGAGTGGACGTGGTCGCGATTGTGGATTGCAACCGCGCGACCCCTGCCGGGAAACAACCTGCTCACCGCTGATGAAGCCGGCACGGCTCTGACCCTCGAGGCGGACGGCGGACGGGGGCCGGCGCTTGCCATCGGCACGAGTCGTCCACCCGAGCTGTTCGCGGCCCGCGGCACCGTTGAGCCCGCTCCTTTCCGTGGCGGATCGAGCATCGCAGCCGACAACGGCACGATTCTGCGCGCGCGCGTCTCGCAGGCGACACTCGTCAAGCCGAACAGCCGCGGCGGCCTGGTCTTCAACATCGGCGCAGGCCGCGAGCGCGACGGCGCGCTAGCCGCCGTCGCCGCGCTGCGCCGGGCCGGCGCGGATCACTGGGTGCGCCAGGCCCGCCTCGAGCTGTCGCACACGCTCCGTTCGGCGCAGGATCATCGCTGGGCTGAGCTGCTCAACCGCAACCTGCTCTTCAACCGATACTATGCCGTGGGGCGCGCGATTGACGACGACCGTCTCTATCTCCTGCGATCCCGCTCGCCGTATTGTCCCGCACCGGCCGTGTTCAACGAGCGGGAAGCGCTCCTGTGGACGCTGCCGTCCCTCATCATCGCCGACCCCGGACTCGCGCGCGAGGCGATGTTCCGCATTTTCGAGCTCGCGTCCGAACGGTCGGGCGAGCATCTTCGCTACATCGACGGAGCGTCATACGATGCAGGCTTCGTCCTCGATCAGTTCCTGCTCTACGCCTGGGCGGTCGATCACTTCGCGACGGCGACCGGAGATGCGACCGTGCTGGACGATCCGCTCACCCGTCAGATCGTGGCGGAGACCGATGCCGGCGCGTACCTGCGTCTCCACCCCGAACACGTCCTTGCCGGCACCGAGCTGCTCCCATCGGGAGACGTTGCGGACTATCCGTTCGCCACTGTGGGGAATGCGCTGCTCTGGGCGTTCTGTGACCGACTGCCGCGGCTCGACCCCGGCGGGAACGGAAAATCAGCCGGCAACGGCGATGCCGGAGAAGCTCCGCTGCGGTTTCAGGGCGCAGCCGCGGAAGTCGCCGCTGCGATCTGGCATCACTGCGTGAGCGATGTCGATGGCCATCCCATCCTCGCCTCCTCGGCGAGCCTCACCGGCGAGGCGGCGGTATATGACGACCCGTCGCTGAGCCTGGCCATGCTGCCATTCTTCGGATTCTGCGCGGCGGACGATCCGCTGTGGCGGGCGACCGTCGACTTCCTGCGTTCGCCGAGATACCCTCTCTGGCGGACGGGTCGAATTCCCGGTCTCGCAGCGCGGGACGGATCCGGGCGGGCGCGCACCGCCGCCCTGTGTGCCGACCTTCTCACACATTCCGCTCCCGACGCGCTCGATCGGCTCCAGCGTCTTAAGCTCCCCGCGGGCGTGGCTGCGGCCGAATACGACGTCGAGTCAGGTACTGGAGGCGATCCCCATCACGCAGCGCTCGCGGGTTTCCTGGCGTGGGCGCTCGTGGGCGCCGCAGAGCCGAAGACGACCGCTGCCAGCCGCAGGAAGAGGCGCAGATGAGCGTGCGGATGAGCCGCATGACGTCGAGTCGCATGAGATGCGCACGTATCAACGGGTAAACAGCATTCCGCCTACCTGCGTACGGTGTGTTTCGAGTCTGCGGTGCCTTGACGGTCTGTGGTACGGTCGCTAATTTTTTGGAGTCGTGCACGCGGGAATAGCTCAGTTGGTAGAGCGTCACGTTGCCAACGTGAAGGTCGCCGGTTCGAACCCGGTTTCCCGCTCTTTCCCCTACATCGTCGTGCTCGAAGACGCTGATCACACCGGCC